>JAPLZG010000090.1:0-846 GCA_026395155.1 Candidatus Tayloriibacteriota bacterium
TCTGAGCCCCGCCCGACCGAATGATTACATTCGGTCATTCGGGCAGGTACGTCGACATAACAATTAGACAAAAACAATATAACACTTTTTTTAGAAAAAACAAATCGTTGCTTTTTTTAAAAAAAATGATATGCTATTAATTAGCGGGGTAGAGTAACAGTAATTCGCAAGGCTCATAACCTTGAGACGCTCGTGCGAATCGAGCCCCCGCAACAATTATAAACAAAACAACACTCATTAAGTTGGGTGTTGTTTTGTTAAATGTATGAAATAGTTAAACCATCTTAAACTCATCAAAGACTTTCTCGTAAAGGCCGATAATTCTCTTCGCTTCTCTTTTTGTTATCAAAAATTCTGACCCTTGATGTGCAATAGCATTCCTTATTTTATGTGCTTCCCATGCTTCCTCAATACTCGTAAAATCGCTTGTTTCAATAGCCTTCAACTTTTCTCCGATACTCTCCCCCGGTAAATGTAATGTATCTAATAATTCACTGAGCATAATGTCAGCTTCAAGTATTGCTAGTTTCCATTTATTTGCATCTTCAGAATCAATATGTTCCTTAACCAAATCCCATTTTGGATTTTTCTTTTGTTCTATATTTGATTCTGTTTTATCTTCTGACCCAGCAACAATAATCTTACTCAAAATTTTTATCTTAACATCTCTATATTTTAAAGCATAAATAATCACTATGATTATCATTGCCACAGAAAACAAAACTGAAAAAACTGCATACTTCGCAAAGAAATTTATAAAGTAAAAAGGTAGAGATTCTGAAATAGATTGAAATGTCACTTGGTTTTTATCAATCCAAGGACTAATATATTTATACACCACGGAAA
>JAPLZG010000090.1:912-6249 GCA_026395155.1 Candidatus Tayloriibacteriota bacterium
ACGAAAAGAATAATTACTACTTCGAACAAACCGATGGCAGATACTGGTGCAGGTTTTGAAGCTTTTTTGTCAGCCATATATTTATTATATCACTTATTCTTTAAATATTAATTTTCCTTTTCCCCTAAAAAATCCTTTCCGATAGCAAAAAGCAAATCTTCATTGTTGTGGCTTGCTATAAATTGAATCCCGATTGGTAAATCTTTATCACCAATCTTTTTTATACCAGAAGGAACAGAGATAGCTGGGATTCCAACTAAGTTTATTGGCACAGTAAAAATATCTTCAAGATACATTTTAAGTGGATCACCAGCTTTTTCACCTATCTTAAAAGCAACATCTGGCGTAGTTGGTGTCACTATAATATCGACTTTCTCAAAGGCTTTTCTATAATCATCTGCAATAAGTCCGCGAACAATATTCGCTTTATTATAATATGCATCATAATAGCCAGATGAAAGAACATAGGTACCAAGAATTATTCTTCTGCGAACTTCTTTACCAAGACCAGCTTGCCTTGAAAGAAAATAATCTTCGATGCCATCTTTTCCAGAAATTCTTTTACCAAAACGCATTCCATCATAGCGAGCCATGTTTGAAGAAACCTCCGCTGGGACAATTACATAATAAACCGCTAAAGAATATTTAAGATTTGGCAATTCAATATCAATAATTTCGTGACCAAGCTTTTTTAGTCTTTCAAGTGATTCTTGAAAATTTTGTAATATACTTTTGTCAATACCCTCTATGTCAAGACAACTTTTTGGCACTCCGATCTTGAACTTTTGTTTTGGACTTTCGGCTTTTGACCCGCCAATTTTTTCATCAGAATAAAAAATTTTTCGGGCAGGCTTTTGATCTTTTATACTCGTACTATCTTTCTCATCATAACCCCTAATTGCATCGAAAAGTATTTCTACATCTTCAACTGTTTTTCCGAAAGGACCAATTTGATCAAGAGAAGATCCCATCGCCATAACGCCATATCTTGAAACTGCACCATAAGTTGGCTTGAGACCCACAAGACCGCAAAAGCTAGCAGGTTGTCTAATAGACCCTCCTGTATCAGAACCAAGTGCAATCAACGCCATATTTCCAGCGACAGAGGCAGCAGATCCTCCTGACGAACCACCCGGGACTCTTTCCAAATCTAAAGGATTTTTTGTTAAACCATAAGCAGAATTTTCTGTTGAACCACCCATTGCAAACTCATCCATATTTGTTCTACCAATAAATACAACCCCTTCTTTTTTCAATTTTTCTATAACAGTTGCATCATAAGTCGCGGTATAATTTTCTAAAATCTTTGATGCTGAACTCACTATTCTTCCTTTTATTAAAATATTGTCTTTGATAGCAATAGGAATACCTGTTAAAAGTCCGGCCTTTCCAGATTTTATAATTTTATCTTTATTTTTTATCTCGTCAAGATACAATTTTAAAAGATCAGTGGATGTCAAGTCCCCTCCTATCAGTGCGTCATGAGCTTTTTTAATTGTTAAATTTTTTAATTCCATGTGGATAATACTAATATACAAATGATACTAATACAACGAATGAATACGAATAAATCAAATGTAATCAGACTTTTTAGGTGTATCAATACGAACAATCCTAATTGGTCTTAAATATTTACTTCTAAAATTAACTAATAATCCTAACTTTAAGTTTGTCTGCTGTAAATAATTTTGAATTTGACGATAATATTCTTTTGGCATGGTCAATGTTGATTTTAATTCTAAAATAATTTTTTCATCTACAATAAAGTCTATAATATTACCGGTATTTGATATTGATTTCTCCCTTTGATATTTTACTCCAGATTCCTTTAGTTTCTTCTCCAACAAATCGCCATACTGTTTTTCTCTAGCATATTGTCCTAATTCATTATGAACAAAAAACAAAATACCGGTTATAAGATATGATAGTTCTGGAAAAATTATCTTTTCACTTAGCTTTTTTTCATTCTCCATTAGTATATTCGTATGATTAAACCATTCGTATTATTCGTACCATTAGTATATTAGTATTATTATAGTATCTTTTTGACCTTCAAATAATCCCCCTGCGACTCTGGCATATCATCTACAAGAACTTTTGTATTGCTACCAGTTTCTGTTGGATTTGAATCATCTCTCATAATATTTCTATGCCCGCCTAGCATCGAGGCTGGCTCTCCGGCTTGTGGTGAAGCTGTTGAATCAACTTTTGATGTCACTTCTTTAAGCTGTGCCACATAATTCAAAATTGGATCTACTTCTTTGAGTAGTTTTTCTTTTTCCTCTTGTGTCAATTGAATTCTCGCTAATTTAGCAAGCTTTTCGATATCTTTAATCTCTAACATATGTAATTATTATAATACCAATATACTAATGATACTAATACAACGAATGAATACGAATAAGACTAGAATAGCACAATAAACTAATTTTTTCCAAAAGAAAAACCTCCAGTAGAGCTTGCCTGAGCAAGATACCGGAGGTCGAAGTGCCACAGAGATAAAGGATCAAAGATCTGAAAGTCAAAGCGGCTGATTGCCTGAATTGCGAGAGAAGACCCGGCAGTGAGCACGCCACTGACGATCGTTGAAAATATCCGAGCTGACGAGCCAACCACCACCTAACCAGCACGCGAACACTGCACGAACGACACCATTCTTGTCGGTGATGTAAAAGATGTTTGCATACCGACTATTAGTATGTAGAACGCCCTTATCACCTTCAGGTTGTTGTTCCAATAAATGCCACAAACCGGCCAAATCTGTTTCAATGCCCAATCCCAGTTCATCACGTATGTCAGTATCACAAGTTTTCTTAGTGAGCTGGTGACAGGACATAACTTGTCCATCTCGTACCGGGACCACCTGCCCGAAAAGACACTTGAAGTTATCCCCAACGTTGGAGATCTTCACTTCGCCTTTCTTCCAAGGTTTTGCCACGTTATCACCGATATTCACTTGGAAGTGATCAGCAACAACGAATGGTTCCGTGACTGCCGGAACCGCAATCCCCGACTTCACAAGACGGAGGCTTTTGGGGACTTCAATCATGACGATCTTGGCCTTGCCCAGAATAAGCAAAGCGATGTCATTCGCCAGAGCTGTCTTAAGTAAAACGGTTTTTGTATTGCTATCCGATCCACCATTATCCACAACCGCGTGAGCAATCTTCTGCCCGATCTGCGTCAACACCATTCCATTATCAGCCAAGTTACTCTTACTCATTGCTTTTCTTTCTGTGGCCTACTTTGTGTCAAAGACACTCCGCCTACCACAAATGCTTGTTGACCGACACGGTCTTTTCGACTTAGTCTTTTTGACTTAGTCACAGCTTTTAATATATTTTTAAAACACACTAAAAGCTGTGACTAAATTGTCTATTTCGCAATTTCTTAAGGTACTAACATCTATAAATATTATACACCCTTTCAATATAAAAATCAATACTTTTGGTATTTCGTCAAGAAAATTACAAAAACAGACTTATCTTAAGGCATTTATTAATAGTTCTGGATTCCCGACTTCTCGGGAATGACAGAAGAGATAGTCTGCTTAGTACACGCTGACAAAGACTGAATAGGAGACATTAAGTATTATTTTAATAAATCAATAAATTCTTTTTCTGAAAGGATTCTGACATTTAATTGCTTCGCCTTTTCCAATTTAGAGCCAGCGTTTTCTCCGGCAAGTAAATATGATGTTTTTGAAGAAACAGATTCGGAAATATCACCACCGAGAGCACGAATTTTTTCTTTAGCTTCATCACGAGACATCGAAGAAAGTGTGCCGGTTAGGACAAAAGATTTACCAGAAAACTTACCCGACTGGATTCCCGTCTGCACGGGAATGACAGATATTTTTACTTGTTTCAAAAGTCTATCCACAAGCTTTTTATTTTCTTTATCAGAAAACCAATCAAAAACAGATTTGCCAACAACATCACCAACTCCATTTATTTGTTGCAATTGGGCTATAGCTGAATTGCTTATTTTATCTAGACTTCCAAAATTTTTTGACAAATCTATTGCTGTTTCTTCCCCAACCTGTGGGATAGAAAGTGAAACGATAAATCTTGCAAGTGAAACATTTCTTGATTTTTCAATTGATTCCAAAAGATTATCAACTGATTTCTCAGCAAATCTGGGTAAAGCAAGTAAATCTCCCCTCTTTAATGTAAAAACATCATCAAAATTGGAAATTAAATTATTTTCTAAAAGTGCATCTATTATTTTAGGACCACATCCATCCATATTAAAAGCCTTCTTTGAAACAAAATGGTAAAACTTTCTTTTTTGTTGAGCAAAAGAATTTTTATTCACACATCTCCAAGCAGATTGTCCGGGGATTCTTTCTATTGATCCATCTCCACCACAAACGTCGAGCTTCTCTGGAAAAATAAATTGTTTTTCTTTTCCTGTTCTTAAATCTTTCAAAACTTCCACGATATCAGGTATGACATCCCCAGCTTTTTGCAAAATAACTGTATCACCGATACGCACATCAAGTCGTTTTATTTCATCTTCATTGTGAAGTGTCGCACGAGAAACAGTAGATCCAGCGACTAAGACAGGTTTTAAATGAGCAACAGGAGTTATTACACCAGTCCTTCCAACTTGCAAAATAATATCCTCCACGACTGTCGTCACTTGTTCTGCAGGAAACTTGTAAGCAATCCCCCATCTTGGAGATTTACCAGTATAGCCAAGAACTTCCTGAATCTTTCTAGAATTAATCTTTATAACAATTCCATCAAGACCATAATCAAGTTTTTCTTTTTCTTTTGACCATTTCTTATAATAATTTTCTACCCCTTCTAACGAATCAAAAACTTTATGATATGGATTTGACTTGAAACCAAGTTCTTCAATTAATTTTAACTCTTCATCTTGAGTTTTTGGTAATTCGCCGTTTATTTTATCTATTCAACTTTCTCTCTGAAGCAATTTTTGGATCAAGCTGTCTGATAGATCCAGCTGCTGCATTTCTTGTGTTTGCGAAAAGTGCTTCACCTGTTTTCTTTCTTTTTTCATTTATTTTTTCAAGTTCTTTTTTTGAAAGCCAACATTCTCCAACGACAACAATATCTATTGGTTTTGACAATACAAGTGGGATACTTTTTATAGTTTTTAGATTTTGTGTAACATCCTCGCCTATTTCCCCATCTCCTCTTGTCGCTCCTTGTATAAATTCTCCTTTTTTATAAGTAAGAATTATTTTTAATCCATCGATTTTTAATTCACAGCAATATTCGATTTTCTCGGCGGGCAAGGCTCCGCCTTGCCCGCCTTTCTCTATCATCCTACGCACCTTTTCATCCCATTTTTTAAGACCATCTGAAG
>JAPLZG010000091.1:0-6768 GCA_026395155.1 Candidatus Tayloriibacteriota bacterium
GTTGGATAGGATAATAGAAGAAGTTATAAATGTTCTAATTGTTATAGTTGTTGTAATTGCATAAAATATAAAAAGATGGATTCCCGTCTCGACCTAGATTTCTTACGAGCTATTGCGTGAGTCGTTGGATAGGAACCAACGATGCAAGACTCATTGAGAGCTTTTGTGAGCACACCACAAGAGTACTTCCATTTTCTAATCGTTTCACTCAAGAAAATTTGGTCGAGCGAAACAAAAGATCCAATGAGTGGACAGCTCTCGTAGAGAGTTCAGAAAATGGAAGTGCCCTTGTGGTACAACGGAATGACAGAGGAGATGGATTGCCACCTGCCCGAAATACTATATCGTTGCAGGCGGGTGTCGTAAAAACTTCTCGGTTGACAGAAGAGATGGATTCCCGTCTGCACGGGAATGACAGAGGAAAAGTAAACTACTACCGGCTGGAAGCCGGTAGCTTTGGATAAGAATAAATTCCTATATCTAAGACGGGGATAAAGATGGATTGCCACGTCGTAAAAACTCCTCGCAATGACCGACACATATTCTTGTCTCTGTCTTTGCGAGGAGCATAGCGACGAAGCAAACCATGTATTAATAAATAGCATAATCTTAAAAGGACCACCTAAAGGTGGGGGTTTCGCTCCCAAAGGTAGACAAAGAAACAGACGAATTTTGCTTTGCAAAATTCGTCTATGTTCATGCTTTCGACTTTAGACTTTTGACTTTAGACTATTTTTCCCAATGCCAATTCAATATCTCCTCCGGATCATCCCCCACTCTCATTATATATTCTTTATGATCTTTAATTTTCTGACGATACTTTTCAGTAATCTGTTTTGATTTTCCCTCCACTATTACTCCATTTTTAGTAAGCTTTTCTAATGCTTCAATGAGCAAACTATATCTATCTGCCTTATTTCTTATAAGCAAATCAAGAGGCGTGGTTGTAGAACCACTTTCCATATATCCATGAACAGAAAGTCTTCCTAGAATATTTTGATAATCAAACAATGTCTGCTTCAAAGTTTCTGGATATCCATGAAAATTAAAAATTACTGGTTTATCTTTTGTAAAATATCTTTCGAAGTCACTCTCTGTAATCTTCTTTGAATGACCAATCGTATTTGGTGAAAGCTCAACAACATTAACAAAACGAACTTTTATTTCTGGGACTTCTTCTTTTAAAAGTTTTATTCCAGCAAGAACTTCTTTAATCAAATATTGACCACAAGCACAAAATACAATATCAGGATTTACATCACTAGCAAAATCCCAAACTGACATACCATTTTCAACTTCTTTTTTCGCCTCATCAATTTTCAACCACAATGGTTCAATTGTCTTTTCTGCGACAATAACATTTATTTCATTTTTTGATGATAAACATTTTTGAGCGATAAGAAGTGCCTCGTTTGCATCAGCTGGAAAATAAATATTTATAAATTCACTATGTTTTTGTAAAAGCCCATCAATAAAACCCGGATTTTGATGAGAAAAACCATTATGTTCTTGACGCCAACCGCTAGATGTCAAAATATAATTAAATGAAGGGACATCTCCACGCCATTTAGTATTTCTTGCAATTTTTAAAAACTTACTATACTGATCCGCCATACTAGAAATAATCGGTACAAAAGCTTCATAAGAAGCAAAAACAGCAAATCTTCCTGTTAAAATATACCCCTGAGCCAATCCTTGAAGAGATTGTTCTGAAAGCATTTCTATCACACGCCCATCTTTAGACATATCCTTATCCCAACTTTCGATCTTTCCTGAGAAAGCACGAGTTGTTTTTGTAAATACATCCTGAAGACGATTTGAATAAGTTTCATCTGGAGAAAATAATCTGAAATTTCTTTTATCTTTATTAAGATCTATAATATCAGCAAAATATTCTCCAATTTTTCTCATTGAACTAAAAGAGATATCATCAGGTCTTTCGCTTTTTATTTCAAACTTAGACATATCTGGCAAAATTAAGTCTCGAGAAATATCACCTCTTTTAATTCCAAAAGCTTTTTGATTATCACCCATTCTTAATCCTTCCTTGGGAATATTTTCTTCTATATCTTTAATAAATCCGCTTTCTTTAGTAAAAAGTTCTTCAAATTTATATGATTTTAACCATTTTTCTACTGCTTTTAATTCTATTTTGTTTGTTTTTGAATCTTTTCCTACAACTTGATGCGAAAGTGAATTACCTTCTATTTTTTGTCCTTCAAGATTTTTTATACCAGTCCAACCTTTAGGAGTTTTTAAGACAATCATCGGAAATCTATAAAAATCTTCAAGTTTCCTATCAGGATTTTCTCTAGCTTCTTTTTGTATATCTCTTATCTTTTTATAAGATTCATCTAAAGCCAAAATCATCTTTTCATAAACTCCTGCCCGACCCTTAGACGGGTTATTTCCACCTTCCACGATTATCGGTTCATATCCATAACCTTTAAACAAAGATTTTAAATCAGCATTTTTCATTCGGCCAAAAATTGTTGGTCCAGAAATTTTGTAGCCATTTAAATGTAAAATTGGAAGAACTGCTCCATTTTTTACTGGATCAATAAATTTATATAAGTGCCATGCTGTTGCAAGCGCACCTGTCTCTGCTTCTCCATCACCAACGAGGCAAGCTGTTATCAAATTAGGATTATCAAGAACAGAACCGTATGCTGTGGCAAGAGAATATCCAAGCTCTCCTCCCTCAAGAATTACACCTGGGGTTGCAGGACTTGAATGACTAGGAAAACCATAAGGCCAGCTAAAATTTCTTGTGATATAAGCAATACCTTCTTCTGTCTTTCGTGCTTCTTTGTAATATTTTCCGAGTGTTCCTTCAAGAAATACATTTGCTTGAATTGCAGGAAATCCATGACCTGGACCAAGGACAAACATCATCTCTGCACCAGTTTTATTTATTAAATTATTGAGACATGCATAGGTAAAATTAATTCCAGGACAAGTGCCCCAGTGTCCCAACAGCCTTGATTTGATATCGTCAAACTTTAATTTTTCCTGAAGTAAAAAATTATCTTGTAAATATATTTGCCCAACAGAAAGATAGTTCGTTGCGCGAACATACTTTTTTATTTTTTCTATTTCATTTTGCATCCCGTTTAGAGATAGGAAATGCCGGTCCGATTAGCACTTTCTATCGTAGTTTAATTATAACTTATAATGTTTAATAATATTATATTTGTAATCCGTTTCCGTTTTCATCTCTAACGGGATTCATCTCAAATATTATATCATTTTAGAAAAGAAAAACCCACCACCTCCCCTCGCCGACTCGGTACTCCTCCTAAGAATAGGCGGAGATTCAGAAAGAATACACGCTAATAATGTAACACATTGAATCTTTTGCGAATAGTATAGTACGAAGTACTTCAATCTAATCCCTCCTTAGTTAAGGAGGGGTGGTTGTGTTCCTCACCCATCAAAAAAGAGCTTAATCAAAAGCTCTTTTTATCTTAAGATCGGACCTCAGAAACTTTATTTCTTCTTTCTATCCTGCCATTTCTGCACCGTGACTAATAGGTTCGAAGCAATAAATATTGAAGAATATGTTCCGAAGAAAATACCGATAAGAAGGACGAGAGCAAAAGACTTTGTTGCTTCTGGACCAACTAAATAAACAACAAGAACAGCAAAAAGTGTTGTAAGTGATGTGTTAATTGATCTTATAAAAGTCTGGGAAATACTCATACCAACAACTTCATCAAATGGTCTTGGGTGCTTTTCTGATCTATTATTTTTTAAATTTTCACGAACTCTATCAAAAACAACAATCGTATCGTGAACAGAAAAACCAAGAATAACAAGAATTGCTGTTACAAATAAAGTGTTTACTTCAAAACCTAGCAAATAATGTCCTAAAACAGCAAATACACCAGTAGGAATAGTTATGTCATGAAGCAATGCAACAATTGAAATTATTCCGTATTTCCAAGAAGAAACAAAGAATAACAAGAATAATAGAAACTAAAGATTTTGTTGCGGCTTCCTTTCCAAGAATCGGACCGACAGAATTAAACTTTTTTATTTCTACTGAATTTGAAGTGCTAGAAGAAATTGCTAAAATAAGAGAGTTTCTTTCAGTTTCTGTAATTGTTCTCAAATTTAAATTGTAACCCTTATCCCCTGTTGGGACAATTTTGTAAGAATCTACTATTGAAGGATTAAAATTAAGGCTATCTATTTTTGCTTTTACAACATCAACACTTGGTCTTTCACTTGAATATACAAATTCAACTGAAGATCCTCCTTTAAAATCTATATCGAAAGTCAAACCCCAAATTGATATCGCTACAATTGAAGCAATAACAAAAAGTATTGAAATTGAATAAAATATTTTTCTGTTTTTTACTATAAACATATATTTAATTAGTTAAAAGCTTCTAGCTTTTAGGTGTTAGGTTAGGATTGCTGTTAAATTTTCCACCGAAGAGGAATTTCAAAAGTCTTCCAGCGTGATCGTGCTTGATTGCCAAAAGTAAGGTTCTTGAAGCTGTAATTGCTGTGAACATTGAAACCGCAACACCAATAAAGAAAACGAGTGCAAAACCTTTTACAACTGAGGTGCTTGAAAACATAAACAATATAATTGCAGTAATCATACTAGAAATATTACTATCACGAATTGATGTCCAAGCTCTATGAAAACCTTCCTGAACTGCATCACCAAGTTCTCTTCCTCTTTTTAATTCTTCCTTCATTCTTTCAAAAATCAAAATGTTTGCATCAACCGCCATACCAACAGAAAGAATAAATGCGGCAATGCCTGCAGCTGTAAGTGTGACAGGAATAAATTTAAATAATGCCAAGTTTATAACTGAATAAATAGCAAGTGCAATAACAGCCAAAAAGCCAGGTAATCTGTACCAGAGAATTAAGAAAAGAGCGATAACAATAAATGCGATTATTCCTGCTTTTACTGATGCATCGATAGCATCTTGTCCAAGTGAAGCACCGATTGTTTGTGTAGAAATGAGTTCAATAGGCACAGGAAGAGCTCCAAGATTTAAGTTATCAACAAGTTTCTTTGCTTCTTTAATACCTGCACTTCCATTAAAACTTCCAGAGATTACAGCTTGACCTCCCTTTATTTCCTCTTTAATAACCGGCATAGACTTTAGATCACCATCAAGAAAAATTGCGAGCTTTCTATTAACATTTTCCTTTGTTATTTTTGCAAACAAATCTTCACCTTCTTTATTAAATTGCAAAGCCACCATTGCCTCACCTGTAGTTTGATTGAACTCAAGTTGAGATTTTTTTAAAAGTCTTCCTGTAAGTCCAGTATATTCAAATATTTCATCAATTTTTTTAGTTGCAAACTCTTCTTGAGTAAGCTTTTCTGCATCCTTTGATAAAAGTTTAAAATCAAGAGTTGGAGTAGCACCGATCATAGCAACTGCTTTATCGATATCAGAAACACCAGGAAGCTCAACGACAAGTTGTTGTTCATTTTGACCACCAGTAAAACCAATCCTTTCAACTCTGACAATAGGTTCAGAAACTCCAAACATATTTACTCTTTTTTCAATAACATCTCTAAGGACAGACATCGAACTCTGAATTTCAGAAGGAGTTGTTGATGAATTTTTTAGATCTGGTTTATAAACGAGCTCTGTTCCACCATTCAAATCAAGACCAAGTCTAAATTTAAAACTTGAATTCTCACTTTGCGTCGAATAAACAAAATATGCTACAAGTAGCGAGGCAAGTATAAGTATAATCGCCCAAAATCTTCTTTTAATCATAATATGGAAAGTATAATCATTTTCTGATATTTTGCAACTATTGCACCTCTTCCAGAGGTTCCAACTTCTCCCCGCCATATTCAAAAACAAGGCGGGGTGGTGAGTCTGCGAACCGGGGCGGTTGTGTGAAAAGAAATTAATAATAGACTCCTCAAGGTCTGACTTTTTGGAGGATGGATTCCACTCTCGACCTAAATTTCTTACGAATGATAATGAGTGTAGAAATTTGAAGTACTCCTGTGGTGCAGTGGAATGACAAAGGAAAAAAAGATAAGATACTGGATTGCCACACTTCGCTCGCAAAAACAGATTGGCCGAATTTCGCTACGCGAAATTCGGCCTTTCTTATTCGTATCCATTCGTATTATTAGTATAATTCGTATATTGGTATGTTTACCTCCCCACCCTCAAAATCAATGCTTTAATAGTCTTTAACGCAATCTTCAAATCAAGCATTATTGATTTGTTCTTTAAATAATATAAATCATAAGAAAGTTTTGTTTTTGTATCTGCAAAATATGAGATGTCGAATATTATAATAAGGAATTTCTTTATCATATAAATCAACGAGGTCCGGCTTTTCAGGTCTTGGACCTATTAAAGACAAATCTCCTTTTATCACTGCCCAAAATTGTGGCAATTCATCTAATCTTGTCTTCCTCAAAAATGAACCAACTTTTGTAATCTTCTCCTTTTCCAAAATACTCATACTTCTAAATTTAGATATCTTAATTCTCTTTCCTTTTTTACCAATCCTTTCATGAGAATAAAAAATTGTTTTTCCATCTTCAATAAAAATAGCAAGGGCAATAAAAGGTAAAATAATAATAAAAATTATCCCTAATATTATTGCGAATATTATATCCGAAAATCTCTTTAGAAAACCATAGACTGCCTTTGGTGCAAGTGAAATATTTTCTAAAAACCAACTATATTTAATAAGCGATAATGGAACCCTATCAAATATATTTTCATAAATTTCATCTATATCTAAAAATCTTATTCCAGA
>JAPLZG010000091.1:6798-7444 GCA_026395155.1 Candidatus Tayloriibacteriota bacterium
ATCTTATTCCAGAAAACATAAGATTGTAAAGATGTGGCAATATTGGCTCAATCCTATTATCTTTCAAATCAACAGCAATCACAGAAACATTTTCTGAATATATTTTTTCTGTTATCTCTTTTATAAAATCCAACCCATTGTCTTTATCAAGATCAATTGAAGAAACAAACTTTAAACCAAGCCTTTTATTATTATTTATTTCTTTTTCTAAAGTCTTTAATTCTTCCCCACTTCCAATTATTATAGCTGGCTCTTTATGTCTTCCACCAAAAATTATTTGCACATAAACCCTCCACAAATAAATCAAAACAAATGAAATTACAATAACCACAAAAAGAATTGTTTTTGGAGCAATACCAAAATATGGAAATATATAGAAAAACAAAACCGCGATAGCACTATTTACAAGTTGAGCATTCAAAATAGTAGCCGGCAATTTTTCTCTCAAGATTGTTGTATATTTATCATAAAGTCCAGCAATATAGAAAACCAGTGCCCAAATGATAAATACAACACCAAAAGCAATAATATGGCTCAAATAGACACCGAATGAAGGAATAATATTATCTCTAATAAAAAGAGAAAACCACAATGATAAGGAAAATATAACCAAATCACCCAGAAATAAAAGAAAAGCCTCTTTTTT
>JAPLZG010000021.1 GCA_026395155.1 Candidatus Tayloriibacteriota bacterium
ACAGCACGATCGTAGACTGTGACAAATCCTTTGATACCTCTATATATGCTTTGTATTCTCATATTGTGCCCATTTGATTAATGAGTGCAATATGTATGTGAACTTAGTCACATTTCTATGAGCAACATAAACAAAAGTTTTCCATAATTTTCTCTTTCCACCATAAAGTTTCTTGGTGCTCTGACCTATCAATATGCATCTTTCCATAAACCAATAAAACCCTAATCTTTAAACTTTTATTACAGACATCTAAAATACATCTATTCCCAGAAGTTTTGGCAGATTCTTTGGTATTGGCGACCTTAAAATCAAACTTAGTTAAAAAAGTATCACAATTTGAAATACAAATAACATCTATTAATTTAGTTCCACTTAAATTATATATACGCTCTAGAGATTCCGTGATAGATAATTTTGTTACTTCCCAAGAATTTTGATATTTTCTCTCAAAATCCTTAATAAAATGTCTTTCTGTGTATCCATCAAACACAACAGAATATTTTTGATTAATAAAGTTCTGCCTCATCTTGCTGTATTATTAAACTATAAGGGACAATATCATTTTCAAAAGAAATTTTCCAAGGAAGTTGTTCATGAGTAAATTTTACTATCTCTTCAGTCTTTTTGTCTATCCACTTATTACAAACATCCTTAATAAGCTTCAATTCATTTTCAAGATATTTCTTCTTTCGCTTCAGATAATGATAACAATTCAGCATTTCCTTTCTTTTGTAAATTGACTTTGTGTGTTCCAACCAAATCTAGAAGTTCATTAAAATAAGTTAAAGAAACTGGACCATTATCGAGTTTCCTATATTCAACCCCAGTAATTGGTACCAAATTTTTATAGAAAAAAGCAAAATCAGAAAGATAGACCAATTTTGCCAATTTGGTCTTTGTTATCTTTCCATCTTTATCCGCACCATACTTAATACATGCCTTAATAAGCTCTGCCAGCTTTTTTTGCGGAGTCAATTTGTTTAAATTAGAATTGTTCATTACCTATATAATAGCAACAAAAAAGTTATAAGACAAGAGAAATATTTTTATTTCTCTTGTGAATTTTTGTATTGAGAACTCTCTTTATACTCCAACAATTTTTCCGCTGGAGATAAACCATTTAATAGTTTATGGGGAAAATAATTCCATGCATCATTTAGAGTTTCTAAAACATTACTCAAATTATCAATATCGCCATTATCAAACATCGCAACGGCTTCTGTTAGACTATCTTGTCCATCTTCATTAAAAATAACCTCTTTTACATCCTCTAAACTAAAATCACTTTTGGTTAGTTTCAAAAGGTCCTTAATCTCCTGTTCAATAATCTTTTTCTCTTCGTTGATTTCTTTTTGGGTCATAAATTATCTAATAATACCGAATGCATTTAAAATTTGTATTGTTAGCCCCGCAACCATAACAACCGTCAAACCAACTACATACCAAGTCAGTCTAATCATCTTTTCCGTTTGTTTTGAAGACTGTCCACTAAAAGTATCAATAGTTTTTTCAAGTCTATTTATAGAACGTTTAATTAATTCGTTAGATTCGAGAACTCCAAATTGTGGAGTATGTTCATTTACTCCAGTTTTTAATTGATCCTCGTCTATTTCTTCTAACTTTTTATGAAAATTCATAATTATGTTATTCCATTAAAGATTCTACATAAAGCTCTATAGCTTCTCTTAATCTTTTTTTAGTTTCATCAATAGTTTTACCGCAAGTATGACAACCCAAAAGAGCAGGAACAAATCCATGAAAATATTTCCCGTCCTTTTCTATTATTGTTCTATATGTATATGGCTTCATATTTAGAATTATACAAAAAAACTACAAAAAGACAATACTACAAAATCATCATCAAAAAACCGCCAGAAGGCGGTTTTTAATTTAGGCTATCCCTCGATTTTCACTCGGGATAGTTTTTCAAAAAATTTTCATTGTATTGCGAGGCGCCAGAAAAATTTGTGACCAAGCTGTATTAACAGAAATCCCTCGATTTTCACTCGGGATAATTTCTTTAGAATTTAGATGAATTACAAGGCGGTGGCAAAATTTTTGAGTAAGCTGTACTAGACGTACTGCGCATGAAAAAATTTTGCCAACCAACAAAGTAATTCGCTAAATTCTAAAGAAACTACCAAGCGAAGTGTGCGAAGGCTTTGTTTGCTTCTGCCATCTTATGAGTATTTTCCTTCTTTCTAACAGCATCTCCTTCATTTTTTGAAGCAGAAATTATTTCATCAGCAAGCTTATCAGCAATAGTTGCACCCTTCTTTGTTCTCGCCGCTTCAATAATCCATTTCATCGAAAGAGCAGCTCTTCTTGATGGACGAACTTCAACAGGCACTTGATAGTTGGCACCTCCAACTCTTTTTGATCTAATTTCCATATTTGGAGCAGTATTTGAAAGAGCGAGTTCAAAAATTTCTAGAGGGTTTTTTACCTTTGCTTTTTCTTTTACTGTTTCAAGCATATTGTAAATAATTCTTTCAGCAACACTTTTCTTACCATCATACATAATATAATTGATAAATTTTGCGAGTTTCTCAGAAGAATATTTATGATCTGGTCTTATTGGTTTCTTTGTTTTTAGTTTTCTTCTCATAATTATTTACCTGCTTTAGGTTTTTTAGCTCCATAACGACTTCGACTCTTTTTTCTTCCTTCAACTCCTGTTGCATCGAGAACTCCTCTTACAACCTGATATCTCAAACCGACATCTTTAACTCTTCCACCACGAAGCATAACAACAGAGTGTTCTTGCAAGTTGTGTCCCATACCCGGGATATAAGCTGTAACTTCCATACCATTAGAAAGTCTAACCCTAGCGATCTTTCTGATAGCTGAGTTTGGTTTCTTTGGAGTCTTTGTTGTAACCTTTACACAAACACCTCTCTTAAATGGAGAACAGAGTCTTGTTGGTCTGTTTTCCAAAGTATTAAAACCTCTCATCAAAGCCACAGATTTTGGCTTTCTAGGAGTGGTCTTTCTATTTTTCTTGATTAATTGATTTATTGTAGGCATGATTGATTTTTAAGGAGTGATAACGACTATAAAAATCATCACCCCGTGAAATAAAAACTTTCTTAAGTTTTTCTCCGTCGTAGACGGATATTTCACTATCTACTTTACTTTTCTAATAAACAGAACTAAATGAGGTTATAAATTTTATAACCCAATAATTCCTTCCCCTCTTTTAATTTGGCAAACATGAATCCTTCACCGATATCAGTTTGAGATGCTTTTTAAAGCTACTGAAATCGATTACTCATTTTTGCCTGAATAACGACATATCTCACGACCGAGATAATGTGAGGAGATAATAACATAAAAATTTTATAAAGCAAACACATTGAATAAGTCCACCTATTTTTGCACTCTACTGATAATTTAGATACATAGTACTCCGACTTGTTTAGAACAGCAAATGGAGTGAGTTTGTTCTTGAAAGCACAGTGGACTCTTTTGGTA
>JAPLZG010000012.1 GCA_026395155.1 Candidatus Tayloriibacteriota bacterium
CGATTCTTCTAGTGACCAATGTAAATGTAATTCTGGCTATATTATTGGAACGTCAGGACAATGTGTAAGTGCTATCAGTTATTGTTCAACTCAACTTGGTGTTATGTCTCGATATAATAGTATATCTAAAAAGTGTGAGTGTATGATTGGATATGAATTTAATGGTTCAGGTTGTGTATATAAAACAATTAATTATCCTACCCAAACTTATAAAAAAAATATTAATCAAAATAACGCTAAAAATATTGATACATTTAATCCAAATGATTGGGTAGAGGTTCCTACACCAACACAAAAAGACAGCCCAGATATTTTATCATTTAATTATGGCCAATCAGATACAGCAACATCAACTTCTACTACAACCGCTATAAACAAATCATCTTTTTGGGGTAAGATGTCTCATTATCTAAATCCTTTCTCTTGGTTTAAAAAATAATAAATTATGCTTTATATTCTCTTAATAATCATAGTTATAGGAGTCTTCATGATTAGTAATCAAGGAAGAAAAATCCTTGAGGTATTATGGAATATTTCTTTTTTACTAATTCTTCTTAGTATACCTTTTTTAATGATTTTTCTGTTAAGAGCTTTTCCCGATACATTTACTCTTCCAGTTGGTATTATTTTTATTTTATTGTTTATATATGTATTTATATATCCTAGATTTAAAACAAAAGAAGTCACTAAACGAAGCATCGAAAAGATTAAACTATCTTTTAGAGATATTTTTAAAATTACTATTCCTAATATTTTAAAATTACTAAGTAAGGTCACCTTAATAATTTTAGTTGTATTCGCTTTAGTCTTTATTTTATCAATAACTTTAAATTCTATTCTCTACTATTTTTAAATATATGACTTACCTCATCAATCTTTATAAAGGCAGAATAAATCAAAAACAGTATTTTCTTTCATTACTATTACTGTTAATAATTGGGTGTTTATTTGAGGCAGTTATAACTGGAACTTTAGATGGAAATCAAATGAGAGACATCGCCATAAACCTAATGAAATCTAATTCATTATTATCTTATTTCCTTTATATACTTGGAACATTATTGATATTTTATTCTGCTTCACTTACTGTAAGACGTTTACATGACACTGGTCATAGTGGCTGGTGGGTATTTTTGGGTCAAATAACCATGCTGGTTTTGTTTTTTATTCCTAGTCAAAAAGAGAATAACAAATATGGCAACTTTCCAACTCAAAAGAAAATATTTAAAGGTGTTATCTTAAATGTTAAAGAAGATAATATACTATAATTAATGAATAATATGAAATGGATAATAGTTATCATTCTTAGTATAATCGCCTTATCTTGGGGCATATGGACAGCAATAGGAGTCTTTGTCTTTGGAAGTATTATTATCGGTTTAATTGCCGATTAAATTAATGAAAATAATTCAATATATAAAGAAAAATTGGAAAGTTATAATTTCTATTTTTTGGATATTAATTTTTTTTCTCATTTTTATTTCTATCTGGAATCATCAAAATAATATAGTTACTTATAAGAACGATTATCCACTTGTAAAAAGTTCAAATTTTTATTATTCAAATGAGAATTTGTTTTATTCGATTTCAATAAATGAAACAGATTTTTTTACCAAACTGAGAAAAAAAGATATCGACTCTCTATCAAAAGGAGAAAAGATGGTTTACTGTTATTCGTCAGACGAAAATGGCAATTATTATTGTGACGCAGAAGAATTAAACGATGATTTTTTCCAACTGGAACATAAATATCAAACAAAAGAAGATAGATTAATACGTATAGAAAATTCATACGCGACAAGCACATTAAATCTAAAAACAGAAAGTGATTTTTCACTTGGTAATTTTACAATCAGAGAAGTATCTATAGGTGATAGTTTTGATGATGAAAATACTCGTTCTTGCAATATACAAATTTTAAAGGAAGATAAAAAATTGACTGAGATAAAATCAGACCAGTATGTTTGTAGCGATTTTATGGTTGCGGGATATAAAGACAAATACTTTATAACAATAGTAAGTCCTTTTAGTGGTGGAAATGATTATTCAATTAGAAAGTATTTGTATTTTATAGATAAAGATAATTTTTATAAACTAGGTAGTTTTGATATGGACTGGATAGATAAAAGTAATATGTGGACAGATGGAAAAGACTTTTATTTCTGGGCACGAGATGGTAGATATGAAAGTGATGGAGAGTTAGGTAGTCACGCTAACACAACATACTCTTTTTTCCCAAGAATCTTTAAAATATCAACTGATAATAATATACTAAAAATTACTGAGGGTGTAAAAATTTCAAAAGAAATTAATGATTTTTATTTAGGTCAATTAAAACTTCTAAATAATATTTTTACTTTGGCTTCTAATAGTGCAACACTAGATGAAATTTCAAATGATTTGCATCTATATTCTCCATATTTTTATTATTGGGTAGCTACCGCCAAATACGCTTTGAATGGTAAATTGGAAAGCGACGAATTAGACAGAATAACCAAATTAGCAAAAAATAAATTTTTAGTGGATTTAAGTCTCGATTCAAAAGGTAGGACTTTACTTTATAACAACTTTGATAAGCAAAACAATATCATAAGTGATGGTTTTAATTGTCCAGACAGCGGAATTTCATCCAGTACTTATAAAAGTGTATTCACTCTTTATAGCAAAAAAATGCTTGAACTTAATTCAACTTTAACAACAAAAGAATTGGATGATTGGTGGTATAGTGACCTTGTAGACCATAACTGCTGGGATACAATAGAAAAATATGTATATACTTACTAAGCTAAAAGAATCTGTTATTAATTCTGTAATTTTATATAGACCCTTCCTTCTCTAATTCAAAAGCTCCCCAAATAAATATATTTTGTTTATTTACTGGTATTTGTCGCCACATTTCTCTGTGTGTATCAAAATTTTCACAAACAACCATATTAAAATCACTAGCAAATTTTCCATCACCTTCTATCCATCGATGAAAAGTGCTTCTTGATATACCTATTCCTTCACATACATGAGCAATTATCCCTATATCTTTGAATATAGATAGAAACTTCTCTTTTAATTTGTTTGTACTGCCAAAAGCGTGTCCCATATGTGTACTATTATAGCATTTTTAATGTACTATTTCCACCAAAATCTTTATTACTAGCCATATATTATTAAAACAGCAAAACAAAAAACTGATATAGAGACTGTGGATACCCCACTTCATATTTTTAGACTGTATTTTTCATATTAAACCATGTTTGCAATAATATATTATTTATAGTACATTATAAG
>JAPLZG010000074.1 GCA_026395155.1 Candidatus Tayloriibacteriota bacterium
CTGTGTGCTCTGAATTGCTAAAGCCTGCATCATCGCAGGGTCGTCTCCAGCAGCTTCACGCAGTAGCTTGAGTGCGTTCGCCTGAGCAATGCCTTTAAGTTTGATGGCTTCAGCATCTGCTCCGGCTGTAATCACTGTCCCTTTTGCTTTTTTCTCTGCTTTGACTAAGTCTGCTTCTCCTTCTTGTTGGGCGATAACTCTTTTGTTCATCGCCTTTTCAATTTCATCTCGATTTCCTCCAGTATATTCATACCCATTATAATTAAGACCATAAAAAACGACGCCATACTTTTTAAGTATTTCGGCATTGCTTTTCATAATTTCTTTGATGAGTTTTGCGCCAGCATCGGCGATAAGTTCGTCGATTTTGTGTGTGCCACACCATTTTGTGCAGATTTGCGTTATCTTTGCGTTAACCTGCTTGTACCAGTTGGCAACAATCAAAGCTTTCATTACATCAACTATTAGCACTCGTCCCGAAAGAACGATTGTGATAACAATTCGTTGAGAGCTCTGTTCTTCATTGCTTGGAGTTTTATCTCCACCCATTTCCAATTCTTTCGCCACGAAAGCAAAAGTTTTTGTAATTGAAATGAGTGCAGTATCCATAGTAAGAGATTTAACCTCAAAACCAGATTTAACTTCTTCTTTTGCAAGTTCGTCCCAAGCAAAATGGAAGGTATGAACCCGATTTACAAAAGGTATCCAGCCGATGAAGTAGAGACCGCTTTTTCCAACCTTGTTGGTATTGACGAAGATGTCTCTGTCTATGATTTGACCATTTTTTTTATCGAGTGAATTTTCATCCATCGGCTTTCCTTTGGTATCCACCAAATGGAAATCTCGGTATGTTGCGCCACCACCGGTAATTACCCGAACAGGTAACGATCCTCGTTTGATGACCATTGCTCTTCCGAGAGGAACCTCAGTGAAGGGCCAACGATTTTGTGGTTTGCCATGACGGGCAAACCAATACACCAGAAACCCTGGGAGGAATACTGTTAAAAGTATCCACAAAACCCAAAACAGAATTGCATTCATGATATTCTCCTTATTTCTTCTGTGATTGACAATGAACCATCAAAAAGGGGAGACACTCGTCGCCCCAACTTCCTAGTTACAATCCTATCATACTTGGGCTTAAAAGTCAAGTCTAAATTTGCTTATTTTCGTGGCTTATTGTATACTTATTTTACCTTTGTATTGGATGGTTGCTGTTCGCCTTATTGGCGGATGGAGGAAAGTCCGAACACAGCCCCACACCTAGAATGTAGTTGTCTTTGTAAAAAATATAAGACAAGTACGACTATATTCTAGGTGTGGGATAGTAGGGTAGCGGGTAACGCCCGTCTGTCGCAAGACACGAGGTGCGAACAGTGACGGATTTTTCCGAAAGGAAAAATCCACCTTATATTTTTTATGAGGTGAATCCTTAAGGAAACTTAAGGGGTGCAACGACAAAATCCTTACCTCTGTGCAAGGCCGTGTCCCCCACCACAAATTTTTTGCGTGATATTATTTAATAGAAAAGATAGTTATCGTTCAAAAAATTTGTGGTGGGGGGAGTGCCGCTTGAGCTTGTGAGTAATCACAGGCCCAGATAAATGATCATCCATTCGCTGATGAAGCGAAGGACAGAATTCGGCTTATAGGTATAAAGGTTATGAAAAGACACGCCGTAAGGTGTGTCTTTTCTTTTAGTTATAATAATGTACTAAATGATTTAAAATTATGTTAATATTGTGAAAGTCAATTCACCCAATAAAGCTCTTACTAACGCATTATGCAATATATTGAGTAATTTAATAGTGTTAATTTATTAATAGATTTATAATTTACTGAGAGCAAAGATTAAAAACCATAATGCAAAAAAGTTATTAAGGAAGATTGTTTTATAAAATATATGGAAACAAAATCAACAAAGGTTATTATGAAAGAAGTCGCAAATAACTTTTTTATTAGTAAGAGATTTATAGGGTTCACCCAATAAAGTTTTTCCCAGAAATCACATTGTAATTTATTGAAACACGGCTGGTTTAATAGAGTAATCATTTAAAAGTCGCATTATTAAAATTAAAAACTTTATAGGGTAAATGACATTCAAATATAAAATTTTAGATCAGGGTAATAACCAAAAAGAAGGCACAATTGATGCTGTAAATATTGAAGTTGCCATAAGTTCACTTCAAAAGAGAGGTTTTTCTATAGTATCTATTACTCCAGAAGATAAATTCACCGGATCTTTCTTGGAAAAGAATCTTTCTATTTTTGAGAGGGTTTCTAATAAAGATATCGTTATTCTTTCAAGACAAATGGCTACTCTTTTTGAGGCACAAGTTTCAGCTTTGAGAGTTTTCCAGCTTTTGGCAATGCAATCTGAAAATCAGGTCTTAAGAAGAAATTTAAAAGATGTTGTTGATGATCTTCAAGCAGGAAATTCTATTTCAGGTGCTCTTTCCAAACATCCAAAAGTCTTTTCTCAGTTTTATATAAATATGGTTAAGTCTGGTGAGGAGTCTGGTAAATTAGATCAAACTTTTATATATCTTGCCGATCACTTAGACAGAACTTACGAGGTCACTTCTAAAGTAAAAACAGCACTCATTTATCCAGCTTTTGTTATTTTTACTTTTGTCGCTGTTATGATACTTATGCTTGTAGTTGTTATTCCTAAAATCAGTGGAATTCTAAAAGATTCTGGTCAGGCAATTCCTATTTATACAAAAATAGTTTTAGGAATTTCAGATTTTCTAGTAAGTTATGGATATATTCTTGTCGTTGCCTTAGTTCTTGGGGGTTTTTTCCTTTGGAGATATTTAAGGACTGAATCTGGAAAATTGGCTTGGGCTCAAACAAAGATTACTACTCCTTTTGTAAAAATTCTTTATACCAAATTATATCTTTCAAGAATTGCAGACAACATGAATACAATGCTTGTTTCTGGTATTCCTATGGTTCGTGGATTGGATCTCACTGCTGATGTTGTGGACAATTTAGTTTATAAAAAGATATTAAATAATGTGGTTGAAGATGTTAAGGGTGGAAGTTCTGTTTCAGATGCTATGGGTAAATATGAACAAATTCCGGGTATTTTCGTTCAGATGGTAAAGATTGGTGAGGAAACAGGACAGCTTGGAAATATTTTAAAAACTCTCGCTACTTTTTATAGAAGGGAAGTTACGAATGCTATTGATAGTATCGTCGGCCTTATTGAGCCAGCGATGATTGTACTTCTCGGTCTTGGTGTTGCTTTCCTCTTGGCGTCAGTTCTTGTACCTATTTATAATATATCGTCGGGAATGTGATAGATTTTCTTAACGAACGATAGTGAGTTTTAGAAAATCATCACCCCATCAAAAGGCTCGCTCGTTTTCTCTTTTTAAAACCGCGCATAATTTCTTGCTAGAAATTTGCTATTCTCGCGCCGTCGCGCTGCTAAATGATTTTAAAAAGAGAAAACTCGCTCGCTATTGAGCAGAATCGTATCGAGTGCCTATCTGTCATTGCGAGGAACGAAGTAACGAAGCAATCCAGTATTTAAAATCGGGAAGGACCTCTCTGGTAATTGTGAGGTCGTTTCCGGTTTTTCCTCGATGGATCCCGTATAAAGTCCAATCGGAATTAGACTTTTACGGGATGCTCAAAAAATATTTGCAAATGTAGAATAGATGGATCCCGTATAAAGTCAAATCAGAATTAGACTTTTACGGGATGCTCAAAAAACACTTGCCCCGTAAGACTTTTCTAATTAATCTAATATTTAAATAATGAAACATTCTTGGAAACTATAAATAAGAGTATAAGTAAACGATCGTTATAAAAAAGTCTTACTGGGGTAGTCGCTCCCGCTCCTTGTTTTTTGGCACTTATCCACACCCCCACACTTGTACTCTTTTTTAAAATTAGTGATATAATTATTAGGTAAGCTTGAATCCTAAAAGGATCTAAGGTTTTAAACGGAAGTATTATACCTTGAGCAAGTGTAAGATGGCCGGAATAAAAACCTAACATTCTTCGGCGGATCCGCCGACGGGACAAAAAGCAATTTATTAGGTATTGATTTTTAACGTTAAAAATTAAATTTATTATGAAAAAAGGTTTTACATTGATTGAGCTTTTGGTGGTTATCGCCATCATCGGTATTCTTTCATCAGTCGTTTTGGCTTCTTTGAACTCAGCAAGATCAAAGGGTGCTGATGCAGCTATAAAAGCAAACTTGTCAGGTATTAGAGCACAAGCAGAACTTGTTTATGATGGTCCAAATAATTATAATTCTGTTTGCGCTGATTCAAATGTCTCAAGAGCTTTAGCATCAGCTACTTCAACTGGTGGTAATGGAGGTGCTTGTGCAAATGCTACATCAACATGGTCTGTTTGGTCTGGTCTCAAGGCTACATTAACTGATGCGTGGTGTGTAGACAGTGCAGGAGTTTCTAAGCAAGTCACTAAACCATCAGGAGTAATTTCAACTTGTCCTTAATAGTAGTCGGACTAAGCCGGGCTTAGTTTGAATCAATTAACTCGTCATTTTGGCGAGTTTTTTGATTTCTAAATAATAACTAATTTAGTCAAACAAGGACCGTCCTTGTCAAAAGAAAAAACCGTCTATTTTAGACTAGTCGGACTAAGCCGGGCTTAGTTTAAATCAATTAACTCGTCATTTTGGCGAGTTTTTTGATTTTTAATTAGTCGGACTAAGCCCGGCTTTGTTAGAATATATCGATATGATAATATATATAATATGAAAAGAAATATTGATATATCGGTTGGTGAGTTTTATCATATTTATAATCGCGGAACTGAGCGACGAGCAATTTTTTCAGATGAATATGATTACAACAGATTCATTATGCAGTTATATTTATGTAATAATATTGAAAAAGTTGATCTTGGTGATTTATTAAAAGATAAAAAATCTTTTGTTGATATTTTGAGTTTTTCTAGAGCAGGAACTTTGGTTGATATAGGATCATGGTGTTTGATGCCAAATCATTTTCATTTTTTAGTTAAAGAAAAAATACCCGGTGGTATTTCGATTTTTTTGCAAAAACTTTTTACCTCACATTCAAAATATTATAATAAAAAATATTATAGGACAGGTGCTTTATTTGAGGGACGGTTTAAAGCTAAACATCTTGATTATGATCAATATTTGAAATATCAATTTGCATATATTCATTTAAATCCGATATCGTTAGTTGATTCTGGTTGGAAGAGAAAGGAAATTGTTGATATAGAAAAAGCAAAAGAATTTTTAAATGATTATAAATACTCAAGTTATTTAGATTATTTGGGAGTTGATAGACCAGAAGGGAAGATAGTAAATAGAAAAGAATTTCCAGAATATTTTGAAACTACAACAGATTTTAGAGAGATGATTAATGAATGGATGGATTTTGAAACTATTTAAAAGTCTTTACAGAAACTAAGCCCGGCTTTGCTCTTAAAAAAGCCGGGCTTAGGAGTCAATTAATTAGAGTTTTGTTTTTTTGTTTGAAAAAAGTTATAATTAGACACATGAAGAAATCTTTAATACAAAATTTTTCTGTTGGGTTCACATTAGTCGAAATCGTCGTCGTTATCGGTATTATGGCTGTTCTCACTGCGATAATTTATTCATCTTTTAGTGGAACAAAAGCTCAGAGTAGAGATCAACAGAGAATTACTGATGTAAGCGGTATTCAACTTGCTCTTGAATTATATTTTAATAAAAATAAACAATATCCTGTTACTTTGGATCTTCTTGTTAGTGGTGGATATTTACCATCAATTCCAACCCCTCCAGGAGGAGGTAATTATGGATATTTTCCTCTTGCAAAAAATGCGAGTACTCCAAGTTGTATATTTAATAATACATGCAGATGTTATTCATATCAAATTTGGACAACATTCGAAAAAAATAATTCAAATCTTGAATCAAAGAAAGGATTTAATTCAGTCAATTTACCAACAAGTGGTGGTCCCTTTGAATGTGGTTCAGGACATACAGGAATAGGTGCTTTTACTGCTCCATTAGTCTATGACGCAATGCCATAAAAATGACTCCAATAAATTTAATTTTCTTTTTTATATTTGGTTTGATTATTGGCAGTTTTATAAATGTTGTTGTTTTGCGATACAATACCGGCTTTTCTTTTATGAAAGGAAGATCAAAATGTTTTTCTTGCGGAAAAATTCTTTCTTCTCTTGAGCTTATTCCAGTTTTTAGTTATTTATTTATAAAAGGTAGATGCACTTCTTGCAAAAGCAAAATTTCTATTCAATATCCGCTTGTCGAGCTTATTACTGGTCTAATATTTTTAATAACTTTTTGGAAAATCGGTTTAACATTATTTTTGCCTCTTTATTTGATAATTTTCTCAGTACTTATTTCGATTTCTCTCTACGATTTTAAACATAAAATAATTCCTGATGGGATGATGGTTGTTTTCAATATCCTTACACTTTTTGCTTGGTTTTTGACTCATTCTTTTCAAGGACAATTTTTAATACCGAGTCTGCTTGATTTATTTTCTGGTTTTATCCTTTTTTCTTTTTTTGCTTTTCTCTGGCTTGTATCAGGCGGGAAGTGGATGGGTTTTGGGGACGCAAAAATTTCTTTAGGAGTGGGGTGGCTTTTAGGATTGTCTGGAGGAATTTTTGCAATAATGCTTGCTTTTTGGATAGGCGCAATATGGGGAATTTTTGTCATTCTTCTTAAAAAATTAAATGTTTTTTGTTCAAGTATCACGATAAAGAGTGAAATCCCTTTTGCCCCATTTATTATTTTGGGTCTATTTATTCAATTTTTTCTAGAATGGAATCTGGCTAGTTTGATGAAAATACTTGCCCAATAAAGTTTTTGTTATCCAATAGACGGCCTTTTCAAGGTTATGTATTTTTACTATAAATACATGGTTTGCTTCGTCGCTATGCTCCTCGCAAAGACAGAGATAGGAATACGATCGGTCATTGCGAGAGTAATCCCGCCCGCCTGCAACGCTATGCGTAGCATTGCGGGCAGGTGGCAATCCATCTTTATTCCCCCGTATCGTATATAATAATTTGTTCTTATCAAAGTCACTGGCTTTTCTCCGTTAGTAGTTTACTATGCCTTTGTTTTTTGTTATTTTTAAAGTTATAATTATAGGGTTCACCCAATAAAGCTCTTACTAACGCATTATGCAATATATTAAGTAATTTAATAGTGCATAATTTATTAAGAGGCTTATAATTTACTGAGAGCAAAGATTAAAACTGCATAATGCAAAAAAGTTATTAAGGAAGATTGTTTTATGAAATATATGAAAACAAAAACAATAAAGGTTATTATGAAAGAAGTCGCAAATAACTTTTTTATTATTAAGAGATTTATAGGGTAAATGAAAAAGATTCTAAAGTCCAAATATAATACCGGGTTTACCCTCATTGAACTTCTTGTTACGATAGTTATTTTTGTTATTTTAACAGGAGTTGTTCTTTTCAATCAAAAAGGTTTTGATAATACTGTTCTTTTAAATAATCTCACTTATGATATTGCACTTACAATAAGGCAGGCACAGACTTTTGGTGTTAATACAAGGGAATCCGCAAGTAGCACAAGTATTAGTGGATATGTTTTTCCTCCTTATGGTATTTTTTTAAACATTGATAATGCAGATGGTGGAAATAATAAAAATATTATTCTTTTTTCAGATACGACACCCAATTCAACATTTAATGACGAAATATCACTTTCTTGTCCAGCAAATGATGCCGAATGCGTCCAAAAATATTCTATTAAAAGAGGTAGTTATATAAAACAGATTTGTGTTCCTTCAGGTGTCAGCGAAGATTGTGATGTAAAAAGACTTACTATTATGTTTAAAAGACCAAAACCAGATGCTTTGATATATAAAGGGAATGAGAAAAATACTCCTTTAGGCCAAGCAGAAATAATTATTTCTTCCGCTGATGGTTCTGCCGAAAGTAGTGTTGTCGTAACAAATATTGGACAAATATATGTTCAGAAATAAAAAAAATAAACAAAAATCATCAGGCTTCACATTAGTAGAAATGCTTGTCGCTATTGCTGTTTTTATGTCAGTTATGGTGGTTGCTGTTACAGCTTTAATATCTATTGTAAATGCAAACAGGAAAAGTCAGGCGATTAAAAGCGTCGTTGATAATGTCACTTTTGCTATTGATAGTATTTCGAGGGATATGAGATCTGGGTCAGATTATAGATGTGGGGTTTTATCTCAAAACAGTCTTTTGACTGGTAGTGGAGATTGTACAGGTGGTAATAATGGCGTCCAATATATAAATCCAAGTGGTGGTTATATTCAATATAGATTTGTTTCAACTGATGTTTTGCCTCTTGGTGATGCTAATATACAAAAAAGATCATGTAGTGGTATTAATAATTGTTCTGTTTGGCAAGCTATGACCGCACCTATTAGCAATGTTAATATTACTAATATGAAATTTTATGTTTTAGGATCTGACACTAGTCTTTCAGCAAGAGGTAGTAGAATACAGCCAAGAGTTATAATTACGCTTGAAGGAGTCGCCGGAGATGATGCAAAGGGGACAAAAACAACATTTCAGATTCAAACAACAGTTTCACAGTCAATAAGAAATAATGGCATATAAAATGAAAGATACTTTTTTTAAAAAAATAATTTCTAAGCCAAAATTCACTACCGGGTTTACCCTAGTAGAAGCGCTTGTTGCTATTTCTTTGCTTATGGTTGCTATTTCTAGCCCTATGTATATTGCGCAGAAAGGTTTGTCTGCTTCAATGTTTGCAAGAGATCAAATGACAGCATCATTTTTGGCGCAAGATGGTATAGAAGCAGTAAAAAATATTAGAGATTTTATGGCGATAAATCAGAAAGCGGATGGAAAACCATATACTGATTGGCTTATTTTGTTAGATAAGTGTTTATGCAATGATGTGGATAAGTCTTGTGGTTTAGATGTAAATCCATATTATTGTAATATTGACACAACAAGGACTTTTGATAATGATTCCAATATTAAAAACTCTATAAAAGAAAAAGGTTTAGGTAGTAACCCGCTTAAAATTTCAAGATATGGTACTGATAATTTATTTGTTAAATTTGATTTAGGGGTGACACAAGACTCAAAATTTTCTAGAATGATAAATATTAAAAAAAGCCTTGATAATTCAAATGAAGCAGTAGTTCAGGTTAGAGTTTCTTGGAATCAGGGCACAGAACTGCAAAAGGTTGATTTAAAAACGTTTATTTATAATTATGCTACAAACCCTTTCAATAATTAAATAAAATATTGTATATATGAATAATAAAAGTAAAGAAAAAACAATTTTAACCTGCCCGAATGACCATTCGGTCGGGCGGGTGTCAAAATCTACTACTGGGTTTGCTATGCTTTTTGCTGTTCTGATTTCAAGTTTTCTAATTATGATTGGTATTTCAATTTTTAGTATTTCTTTAAAGGAAGTTATGATATCTACATCAATACGAGATTCACAGACTGCATTTTATGCCGCAGATAGTGCAGGGGAGTGTGCCTTATATTGGGACATAAAAGGCGTTGGAAAAAATTCAGTTTTTCCATCATGTCTTAATGAAACCTGTGCAACACCAAGCACAGATGATTCTCCAAAAATTACTTGCAATGGAATAGAACAACAATTATTTTTTGTTAAAAATTCTTCAACTTATTCATATAGCGGTAATAATTTCTTTAAATATTCTTCTAGTACTATTGATACAGAGCCAGAGGCAGATATAATAATTTCAAAAACTTTCAATAATACGTTATCTAAAATTATTACAACATTTGATATAAAAGGTCATAATACTGGAGAAAGTGGCAGAAGAGTTGAAAGAGGTATTACAAGGAGCTATTAAACCTATGGAACAGAAAATACCGAATAGCGTTTTGGAAAGATATGAAAAACTTATAAAGACGATAGATTATCATCGTCACCTTTACCATGTATTGGATAATCCAAAAATTACAGAC
>JAPLZG010000088.1 GCA_026395155.1 Candidatus Tayloriibacteriota bacterium
GACAAAATCCTTGTTCCTGATCAATTCCTGAATTAACGACTCATCTGCTCCAAAATCACAAAGGATTTTGGTGATCAGATCAAATGAAAAACCGTTTTCAAAGGAAATCTCCAAGACGTCCTTAAAGGAAGGAAAAAGTGAAAACTCGAAGTTTCTCACCAATTCCTCGACAGAATATCCGAGCGCTGGTGCTTCTCCAGCTTCAACAGAACGTTTTTGAAGTTCAAAGAGTTCAAGGGCTTCCTCTGTAACCTCAAAGGCAAACGGTTTATCATCACTGAAACTCTTCAAGTACTGAGTGGTATAGGTAGGCATAATCCCTCTCCTTTGTTTTGTGTTTTAAGATCTATCTAAAAATTAGACTACTCTTTTTTGCTGTGATAAAGCAAATTATACTTCCAGACAAAAACATTCCTCGTCTAAAGAAATTTAAAAGGCGGGGGTATGCTTTCTGATTTGCATACTCCCCGCCCTTACTCACATCGACAAAAGTCCAGTCATCAATAATCCTGATGCACCTTCGAGTTCTGCGACCCTATTCTTAAGATCACGGACCTCCTGGGCAAGCTGTTCATTTTCAGACTCAAGTCAGCCAATAGTCTCTTGTTGTATTCTAATCGTATCCTCTAACATGATTGTCTCCTTTCATCGTTTCGTTGTGTTTACCTTTTGTACAAACCATCTTCTATCTCACAACATACTAACAAATACTATAAAAGTAAAGTGACAAGATGATATTTAAAACTCATTCGCCAATTTTGGCGAATGAGTTTTGATTTTTAAAATTCACTTGACAAGTATGATAAAAAGGTTATATTTGCATTGGATGTAAGGGTATCACCTACCCTAAACTTAAACCGTAAAATCGGTTACAGGTGAATTGCGAAAGGAAACTAAAATGAAGAAACTTCCAAAGTTTCTTACTGAGGAGATGGCAGAGGAGGCAATAGAAATGGTTTGGTGGATGGTGCTCAATCATGAACCAACCCATTTTAAGCCGAAAAGCAAAGCCTGCCACGTCGTCGTGTTGGTACCTGAGCAGGAAACTCCTGACGAGTTGAACGCAGTGGGCAGATATCTGAATTATTCTGTTCGTCCATACTCACTCTTCGAGTATAGTTTTGGAAACAAGGAGAGCGAATGGACCGCCGATTATGCTGAAATCGCTCGAAGCAAGGCTTTGAAGCTCTGGAACGGCATGAATGACGGTCGAACCGACATTATGCCTCACCTGATGTATTCGGGTGACTGTCCTTTCTGGGGCGGAGTCAAGCGAGACGGCATCGTGGTGGCCTGTTCTGGTGTCGAAGCACACTTCGATCGGATGATCTCCGGTATGGTTGCTGACATGCTCATCGCAGGCGCCTACCACGCTTGGATGAATTCCAACGACAAGAAAGAAAATCGGGTCAATCTGTCCTGAAGTCGGTAGTTCCGACAGCAAGAGCGCACTGGTGAAAGTGCGCTCTTTTTTATTACACAAATATGCACAGTAAGGCAAAGACTTTTTTGTCAAAGTGATGACTATTATTCTCTCCTTAAATCGTGACTTGGAAGGTTATTGTAATGTAGTGACTTTGGCTTTATATCAAAAATTATATTAATCGTATCATTTTGATACGATTAGAGGGTTCGAATGATACGATTATTTTCGTTTTGTCTCACAAGGACTACCTATGTTAAATAATGTGGAAATTATTTTAAATAGACAATACTAAGTTTAATTATTTATAGGCTCGTATTTATAAGTCACTTAAAGTTAAATATCGAAGAGCTTTTTAAGCTATTGCTATTTTTATAAAAAAAGTTAATGTACCTTGTGGGTCTGATCTTAATGTAGATCAGAATGTGCAAGGTTCAAAACAATGAGAAGGAGTCGGATTATGGCCAATGGTAAGTGCAAGCTCAAGAAGATGGTTACAACTGCATTCGAACAGGGGAAGAAAGTAGTTCAATGCACAACGAACGGGAGAATCGTCCCGATCGTGAATGGACGTTGTACGGACAAATCTTGCTCCTGCAGGCGCTGATCCCGTCAAACGATATCAAACTCGCCCCAACACTACGGTGTTAGGGCGTTTTTTTTATTTGCTTGAGTTATGATGATTTATTGATTATGCTGTAAAATTTTAAAAACGTGGGCTTGGTCGGCAGGAGAATTTTGAGACAATAAAAGTAAATCACAGTTACCAAAATGAAATTGAGTTAGAACTTCTTTCCAATCCAAATTATAATATTCAGCATAAATCATCTTACCAATATCACCATGAGTGACCAGCAATATATTTCCAGACTTATGATTTGCCCGTATCTTTTCAAGTAAAATTCTACCTCTCTTTATTAGATCAGGAAAAGTTTCTGCTCCTTCCGGATTAAGAAAATATGTTATTATTTCAGCCTTGATAATATCCGGTGCACACATCTTTTCAATATCCGCAGTCTTCTGGCCAGTCATTATCCCAAAATCTCTTTCAATTAATAATTGTTCAACTTTTGGACTAACTGAATTAATATTTTCAGAAATTATTTCCGCCGTTTTAGAAGCTCGTTTAAGTGGTGAACTGTATATAACATCAAACACAATTCCCGTCTCTTTCACTTTTTTCGCCACCTCATGTGCTTGCTCAATACCTTTCTCGGTTAGCGGTTCATCACGGTGACCATTCAAAATACCTCTTACATTATCACCATCTTGACCATGTCTAGCTAGATAAATGTTTAGCATTTTATTTAGTTGTTGGAGTCCATATTATCTTTTGAAACTTTTTCGCAATTAATATTCATGATTTTTATAATAAATACTTCCCGAAAATTAAAATACCAACAATTATTGCAATAATAGCAGAGATCAATACAGCCCCAGCAGACACATCTTTTGTATCTTTTGCATAAGGATGAAAATCCGGAGAAGTTAAATCTATATCAATTTCTATAGCAGTATTAAAAGCTTCTGATACTAAAACAAGTCCAGCAACAATTATAAGTGATATCCATTCTGACTGAGTGATTCCAAAATAAAAACCAAGAAAAATTGCAATCGCAAGAATCACCAAGTGGATCCACGCATTATGAGTTGTTTTTATAAAAACATATATTCCCCTACCAGCATGAACAAAACTTTTTGCTCTTTTAACAATATTAAATTCTTTTTTTGTATCAATTGTGTTCATAATATAATTATATTTTATTTTGGCTATTTTGTATTTTTATTTAAATCAGATAAAATTTTTTCTGCAATAATTTTTCTTTTATTTTCATCTTTTTCTAAAAGATAAAATCGACGCGAGTTGAGTTATTTAAAAAAATAATGTCTCGACAAGGGTTTGATATTGCTCTTTTGAAAGACCCCATGGTTCAAGTTCTTTAAGAATTTCGTCTTTTCTGTTCAAAATGCTTTCAGGCTGTCGTTTTTGTCTATCTTTATAAAACTCTGTCAATTTATTCTCAGGAACAACCAAAATCGGTTCTTCAACGTTATGATTAATTTGTTTATATGTAGGATCAAGGAAAAAAATTTCACCAGTATCCCTTAATGTTATCTTTACCAATTCATGATCCCATTCTTGTGGTTGATGATTAGGATTGTTCCAATCTTCAGCTCGAAAATCAGAATAGAGTTTAACTACATCTAAATCAATACTTTGTAATTTTCTACTTAAACCATCGTATAGAGCAAAGGATGCAAAATTACAAATAGACACACCTGTAAAGATTGACCCTTCACTTCTTGGATTAGTGCCTATTTTTCTTGTAGTACCATCTTCCCATTGAGAAATTTTTTGCCAACCAAAACTATTACCGTCACCTCCGATATTTGCTAAAGTTTCAGAAAAC
>JAPLZG010000068.1 GCA_026395155.1 Candidatus Tayloriibacteriota bacterium
GGGTTGGATTTCCTTGTGAATGACTCTTTACGGTTATGATGTGTAAAAACTATCGTTAGACCATTTTTAGTCAATTGTTTGGTGAGTTTAAAAACTTGAGATATCTTTACGGCATCATTCTCATCACTCGCTCCATGAACTCTTACGAAAGAATCAAAAATTATCATGCCGATATTCTTTTCCTTAGCAGTTTCAATGAGTTTTTTGATTGACTCTGGAGTTATGGTGAACATTGAACACGAAAGAAAATATACAGGAAGACTTTTTGCACTTGGGATTTTCGATAATCTGTCTTTTAACAATCGTGTCCCGTTTTCCTCATCAATGATCAAAACAGACGTTTGAGAGGTTTTAAATTTATTAAAAAGCAGACCTCCCGTAGATACCTTGATTGCCAATTCAAGAATGGTCCACGTCTTAAAAGAAGCTGGGGATCCAGATAGAAAGGTTATTGTTTCAACTGGAATTAACTTCTCTACAGCCCAGGCAATAGGGCTAAATTTGGTATTTAATAACTCATCAAGAGCAATAAGTTTATATTTTTCTGTCTTCTTATCTTCGATTACCATCTCTTTTTCTATCTCATCCAGCTTGTTATATGAGAGCTCTTTGTTGAGTGGGGTAAAGTTGGTTTGAAAATTATCCATAATTAATAGGTCAGCAGTTGTTTGACTGCTGGAATAAAGGTCAAGTTGTATTTTTCCTGAACAAAATTAATAATATCGCCATGCTTTTGGCAGGCTCCGAAACAGTTATAAGTATTAGTTTCTGGGTTGATATGAAATGAGGGAGTTCGTTCCTGGTGAAAGGGACATAGACCCATGAACCCTCTCCCACATTTACGAAGTTTGGTGAATTCTGAAACAATTTGATCCAGAGGAACCTGTTTTGCTCTATCTATATCATCTCTCGTGACTCTATTTTTATTGATTACAACACGTCCTGCTTTAATAATTCTTAGTCTCTTTAAATATTTGATTAGGTTCTCCGTTTCGATCAATTCCCTAATTGATGAGGATATTATGAATGTACGCAGTATCTCGGCTTCCTCTTTATTTTTTATATTATTCTTGAGATATCCAAGTTTGTCCTTGATCATTTTTTTTATTTCCACACAGTCTTGTTCTAGTTCAATATTTTTCTCATAGAATAGTTCTTGATCATAGAATGCTTCGACTATTTCCTTATCTGTAAGCCTTAATGATTTCTTCCATGTATTTTCTGCCTCGATTTGTTCATGGAAATCTAAAGCGTCAAGATTGGAATTATAAAAATTAGTTCTCATAACTCCATTAAGAAGAAACGTTGAGCGAATACAATAGCAAAATCGGAGCGATAGAATAAGATTCTAGTGAAAGTGGATGAATCGTTGAGCGTAAGTCGTTAGACGTTTCTGAGAGATTGAGTTTGAATTATACTTATGAAATATCCACCAAGTTTTCGGTCATATCTTAAAATAATGTTGTTGTTAAGGTGATTGCTTCTTATTTTGGTTCTTATTATGCTTACTAAATCGGTTATGTTTTTTCTTCCTGTTCTATGTTCTTTAAATCCAATATGTTGTAGAACATTTGCAATGTCATCTATAGAAATAAGTTTTTTGTCACCCATAGACTCCCAGTGTTGAACTAAGACCTTAAATGTATGGTAAGTGATAAAGTCTTCACCCTTTCTTTCTCCCTCTTTACGTTTTAACTCAAAAGTTATTGTTTTATCTGATCCACCCTTAAAAAGGAATTTAAA
>JAPLZG010000009.1 GCA_026395155.1 Candidatus Tayloriibacteriota bacterium
AAACTGCAGAAAATAGATAACTTAAGTAAAAAAGAATAAGAACAAAAAATAATCGTTCAGTTTTTTTATATGATGATTTGACGAGGAAAATAAAAAGAAAAATTAAGAGAAGTGGAAGATAAATTCTATAATCTAATCCAAACAATTGAAGTGCAGATTTGAGACCACTCATATCCTGCATGATAACTCCGAAATTAACGACAAAAACCAACAGCAACATTAAGAGCGATATAACCACACCATGTCTTTCTCTAATTAAATCAGCAAGACCCTTTCCAGAAGCTAATGCAATACGTGCACCTATTTCCTGGGTTATAAATAAAACCACAGTGATAGGAATAAGCGTAATAAGAATTTGATAGCCAAACTTGCCTGCTGCAACCGAGTAAGTAGCAACTCCTCCTGCATCATTGTCAGCAAATGCCGTAATAAGTCCAGGGCCCATCACGCCGAGCAGATATATGATGAATTTTATTCTGAATAACTTTTTCATGGATTATGAATTAAACCTCGTCTCTATAATATCTGAAATATTGTCAAAAGGAATAATACCAATAAGCTCTTTGTTTGAGTCGACGACTGGGAGTGCGTGCAGTCGATATTTTATGATTTTATATACAACCATTTCTAAAGGAGTTTTAAGATGTACCTCAATGAGGTTTTGGGACATAAATTTATAAATTGGGGTATCGTCTTTTTGAATAATGAGCTCATGAATATTGCAGGCTCCAATAAGTTGTTTCTTTTGATTAACAACATAGATGTAGTCGAGTGACTCGTAATCCATCGAAGCCTTCCTAATTTTTTGAATAATATCTCTTGGAGTTTCTGTTGGTTGTACAACAAAATATTCAGATGACAACCTTTTACTAATTGGAGTTCTTGTGAGAGCAAGAAGTTTTTGAATAGCAGTATTTTTACTTTCTTCAACTAATTTAAGAATTTCGTCTCGCTTCTTTTTTGAAAGAGATAAAAGAATATCTACTGCAATATCAGTTTCCATTTTGCTGATTATTCCTGCAGCTTTTTCAGGATTCCAAGTTCTAAATAAATCACGCTGATAGTTAATATTAAGATTGCTGATAACCTCTGTTGCAAAGTCCTTATCAAGAAGACGGAGAAATTTTTTAATATTGAGCTCATTTGTTTGTTCTAGATGATCTGCTAAATCCTCAGGACGCATATTTTGTAGTTTTGTCTCTTCCTTCTTTACACGGATACTTCCTCGTACTAAATCCAGTGGCTGGATATCTGCCCAGGATAGAAACTTTGAGACTAAATTGAGTCCAAAAAAATGAATCACTCTTGTCATGATATTTTCAATCTGGAGCCTTCTTAAGACACCAATTATCCCGTTATCAACGCCTGAAATATAACACTCGTAGTTATGACTTGAAAGGTTAATTTGCTCATGAATAATAACATCATTTGCCCGCACAATCTTATTCCCCGAGATATCAATTACCTGTTTGTCAAGAAGGTTTCGTTTTATGTAGAGTTCATTTTCTTCCAATTCTGATTGGGTATAGTACTTTGCAATGCGTACAACCGTGTTGAATTTGTGGACTGCATCTGCATTAATAATGGTCTTTACGCCCTTTAAATCTACGACAATTTTTGTAATTCTGGGTTTACTGTCTAATAAGAAGATGATGTCATCAAGATAACCGATGAAGATTCCGTCGTTAGTAACGACTTTTTTCCTGTCAAGTTCGGAAAAATAGAGCATATAAAATATAAATGGCTATATACCTAACTATTACATACTCTCAGCTCACTTTCAATATGGATTATACACTATACGTAACGGATATGTATGACAATCTAAAACCACAACCTAACTATGGATTAATTTTAAATTTGAAATTAAAAATGCGAAATCATTTTAAAAATTGAATAAATATTACAAATTTATGATTTTGGGGTTATTTCATATGTCTTGAGAAGCATTCTTGACATTCCCTTTTCATGGTATAATTACGTAATTATGGATAAGAAATTAGGCGGATTATTGCTTGTTTTTTTTCTTTTATTCACCGTCTT
>JAPLZG010000102.1 GCA_026395155.1 Candidatus Tayloriibacteriota bacterium
AAAAAATTACTTTCAAACGGATCATCACAGTTGCAATATACTACCTTCCCACGAAAGACATTTTTGTCATATTCTAAATATGCCCCAATCTCTTTTTGAATATCGTTGTATTGAGTATAAAACTCGTCATTTTTTACTCTTTTTGCATTTGTAAGATTACTGTTTGCCATAATTACTTAAATGTTATCACAAAATCATGAAAAAAACAGTCTTATTTATAGCCAAATTTGAATACGCCACACGTGTGGCGTATTGGGTTATTCAGATTGATATTTAAATACTCTAACGGAATATAATGCGCGACCGCGTATTATATTCCGTTAATACTAGATTCGAATAAAATTAGAGTTTTTGGGAGAATCTTTGGTTTTAATTATTAAGGAAATTAATTTTTACAAAAAACCAGAAAAACTAACATGGGTAAGGGCGTAAAAATAATAAGATAATATAACTAGATATGGAATAATTATATAAAACAAAGCAAAAATTATTTTCTTAAACTTTATATTAAATTTTCGAATTAGCAAATAACTTAAGATTATTATTAGTGGAATAAAAATAAAAAAATATATTAGTGCGGATTGAGTCTTAACTCCAAAATTATTCATTAACCTATCAAAAAAACCAAAAAAAGAATCCATCCAAGATGGCCACAACGGCAAAACCCAAAAAACAACTAAATAAATCGAGGTCACTAGCCAAAACTTTTTTTTGTCACTTACACTATTATTATTTTGTATATCTATATTCATATATCTAATCAATTATACTACATTTTAAATAATTTTTTACCAATAAAGGTAAAACCATCTTTTATTATTTTTAAAAGATTAGACCAGATGGTTTGCTTCGTCACTTCGTTCTTCACAAAGACAGATGAAGATAAGGTACTAGTCGAAGGAGGTTTTTGATATATAGTATCTATACCCAAAACTTTCCCTGTTTGGGGTGAGACTGATAATCCAGAAGTTGAAACAGGGATGGATTGCCACGCTTTGCTCGCAATGACGAGAGAAGAGGAGGAACTATCGGTCTCGATGGATTGCCGCGCTGTGCTCGCAATGACGGGCAGAGAAGAACTACTTGCGTCTATGGTTTGCCACGCTTCGCTCGCAAAGACAGATGGAGATAAAGTGCTAGTAGAAGCTACAATATCAGAGTCTGAAGTTGAAATTGTTTTTCGACGACCGTGAACTATATTTTTAATTTTTAAAATAATTTCTTTTTGATTTTCAATATTACCAGCTTTATCTACTGAACGATAAGAAACTTTTATCTCCCCTCTCAAAGAAATCAAAATACCTAATGTGGTTTCTAAATAATCACCGCCATTGATTGAATACTCGGTTTTGAGCACGCCAGAATCTGTATCAGTTGCGACAAAATTAATTTTTACATCACCCGAGTACCAACCATCAGGAGAAATTGCTGGCGAAATAATTTTAATTTCTGTTATGGGAGCATCTCCATCGGTTAAAGAATCCCCGATTAAAAATGATGACGGCTGAAATACTTCTTTAACTGTTCCATCTCCAGTAATATCTAAGATAATTTCTGGAGTTAAACTCTCCATATCTATTTCGGCGGTTGTGCTTGTGCCGGCTAGGGGGATATCATTAAAATATGATGTTGAAACAATATTTCCATTTTCAATTTTCTTTATATGTGAACTAAAACTTCCCGATTCTGTGGCTTTTAATTCAATACGATAATTATGTCCATCTGGTAAATATGCAAACTTATTACCGTCAATAATGTCATATGCAATATCCGGAATATTCTCTTCCAAATCTCCTTCTGTATTTGGACCAGCATGATTCCCAAAAGAATCATAAATGTGAAGTGCAACGGGGCTGTGAAAACTCAAGAATGTTCCGTTTGGAAGTTTGCAATCATCCGTAGTTGTGGAAACATTTGCGCTTGAAGCGTAGTTAAAATTATTTTCAACACCAAGTAAAATAGAATTTACTAATTCTTTAATTCCGTTTGTACTAGGCATCGTTCCATGATCAACCTTAGAGACATAATATTGTTTTAAAGATGGCATCGCTTCAGCGCTTCTTTGCGGAACCGTCCCATCACCAGAAATATAAGCTATGTCATATTGTGGATCTTCATCATTTTGTTTACCTAAAGTAAAAATCTTACCGAGAGTTGGCGTGCCACAACCGACAATGTTGTAAGCCTGAACTCCAAAATCTGCAGGATTTACATTATCTAAATCATCGTGGATATCGATAGAAGAATCCATAACTAAACTATTGCGCCCAGTATTTTTCAAAAATTCTTTTGTTTGATCATAAGACAATCTACCAGTGACGCCATCACCATCATAATCTCCCATATCATAAACATAATAATTATAATCTGGAGAAGAAGTTGAAAAATAATTTTGACTTGGAAGAAGCTGATAAGCAGATGGAAAATTTTGAGATATTTCTTGAACTTTAAGAGGATTCAAACCTAAAAATCCAAGTTTGATTCCAATATCGTCACCATATGTTAGTGCTTTCAGAGCGCTCGGGGCTCCCAAGTGTGGTGTAGCAATATCTATAAATTTATCAATTTTACCTTGTCCATAATGTTCAATGTAATATTTACTTAAAAGTCCGCCCATACTGTGCGCAATTATATCCACTTTCTCAGCACCTGTTTGCAATAAAACTTTATCTATTTTATCTTTTAATGATGTAATTAATGGAGAATATGAATTATCAACACTATCTCTAATATCTAAACGCCAATCATAAGGAAATACAAACAAATCTTCATTTTCTACATATCCGCTATTTTTTAATTCATTTATTAAACCACCAAAAAATTTTTTACCTCCTATTTCTCTGAAAATATCTGTTGGTAATGATACAGAATGAGTAAGGTCGGGTTGGCCAAATTCATCTAAAGTCAACTCATCTAAATAACTATCATCACCAGGTATCAATGCTTTAGCTAAATTCAACCACACCTCCACATGATCATAACTATTCCTATTCAAATAACTGCTCATAATCCCCGGGATTATAATCACCGGGTTTTTCTTTTTATTTGGGTCAGATATAAGCCATGGCGAATATAAAACATTTCCAGAAACACTACCTGCTGTGCCAGAGGCGTTTGTAAGCTCATTGTAAGGACCGGATGAATCTCCCCACCAATTCCCCACGGCATTTATAGGGAATTGATTTTTCCAAACGCCGTCTCTTAAATACGGATCCTCATTATAAATTCCAAAAGCAGTATTATCTTTTATAACACTATTTTTTATTTCAATATCAGCACCCCAGCTCTGTATACCATTTTCATTTCCAGAAATTTCGCTGTCTGATATTCGTATAATTGGATCAGAAAAAGCTTGAATTCCGTCGCTAAAAAAATTAATTATTTTTGTATTTTTTATATTCGCAGTTGTTCCCCTAAAAATTTCTAAACCGACATCTGTCCCACCATCTATTATCGAATCAATTATGTCTAAAGTAGAGCCAGAGCTATTCCAACCATCAAAAAAAGATATCGCTGGACCACCAAAAGTATTTTTTAAAGTAGAATTTGTAAAAGTAAGATGACTGTTATTAAAAACCTCAAAAGCATCGTAAACAAAAGAATCTTCTATAGTTGAATTTATTATATTTACCGAACTATTATTAAAAAGTTCTAAAACATAATTTCCATCAAAACCTTTTATAGACAAACCATCTATATTTGCGGAACTGTCGTTAAAAATTTCAAAAACTTGATTTCCATTAATATCCTCCAGACTTGAATTCGATAAATTAAAAGTACTTCCAAAAATAATATTGAATGCATTTCCACTAATATTTTTTAGACTGGAAGATGAAAATGATACAGTGCTAGTTGAATATGCTTCAATAAAATCATTCGAAATACCCACAAATGTACTATTGGATATGTCAATACCACCACTACTAAGAAAAATACCATTTTTGCAATCAAAAGTATCCACGCCATTAAAAAATCCATTTCCAGATATGGCTAATAAAATATAATCTGCATAAGAAATCTCCGCATTATTCATTTCATAACTTCCTCCTTCATAAACTTCAAATCCTCCCCACGGATTATCTTCTGGTAAATATTCCCCTTCATCGCCGTCCGTATCACCGAGAACTAAGTCGTCATCATTATATAAAGATGTAAAATATACTTTTTCACTTGCAGTACCGTTTACTATCAATTTTCCATAAATATCTAAATAATTCCAGTTATCAAATTTTATTATTGTCCCAGGTTCAATTATTAAGGTAGCACCAGAATCTATCTCTACATCGCTGTAAACGACATAAGGTGAAGCATCCTTTGTCCAAGTTGTATCTGCTGATATATGATAAATACCATTATCATCCCCGCCATAAATTTCTGTTTCTGCAAAAACTTTATTAACAGAAAATAAAAAAGACAGGGCGATTAATCCTGCAAAAAATAAAGAACAAAAATTAAAATATTTCACTTTTAAAAAAATAATTAACTGATTTTATAAATATTCTACAAACATAATATCAGTTAATAGAATAAACACAAAGGTCAAAGATAATATAAAAATCTATAATTGCTTTGAATTACAAAATACTTTTTCATTTGTCATTCCCGCGAAGGCGGGAATCCAGTTTTTTTGTCCTTACTCCTTAATAATCATGGATTCCCGCCTTCGCGGGAATGACAGAAGGGAACGCTTCGTAATTCAAAGATAATCATTATTAGATAAATGATTATAAAACTTCTATAATGATGATGGAAAATCAATACGCCACACGTGTAGCGTATTGGGAGACAATCAGTCGGGCAAGGCTTCGCCTTGCCCGACTGATTGTTTTTTTATACTCATACCTGTACTAAATACTCATACTCTTTTGACAAGGACAATACTTGTCAAAAGTTTCTATTTCCCCGTACTTCCAAACCCACCACTTCCCCTTCCCGTCTCAGAAAGTTCTTTGACTTCTTCAAATTCAACTTTTGGAAATGGAACAATTATTATTTGTCCGATTTTATCTCCAATTTCATAAACATCATCACCAATTTTTCTAAATCTCAATTTTAACTCTCCTCGATATCCAGAATCTAAAACCCCCACATGATTTGCAAGTATCAAATCTTTATTTGAAAGACTTCCTCTTGGAAATACCAACATCATATGTCCTTCCGGAACCTCAAATGAAAGTCCGGTCCCATATTCGATAAATCTTTCTTTCACTTCTTTACTAATAGCATATACATCCATACCTGCATCATCCGGGTTTGCATAATGAGGTATCTTGGCTTCTGAATTTATTTTTTTTATTTTTAATCTCATAGAAATATTATAGCAGATTTTTACAATAAAATGACACCTCCATACCAACCACCTCCCCTCGCAGACTCGGTACTCCTCCTTAATCAAGGAGGAGATTTAATACTCTGAAAGTTCATATCTGAATCTCCTCCTAGATTAGGAGGTGAGTTTGGGAAAGGAACCCAAGCGCAAGACCTTTGATAGTTTTGTTGAGTGTAATCACGAAAATAAACAGAAAAGGTGTCCAGCCTCTGTAAGGGGGACCGAGTCGGCAAGGGGAGGTGGTATCTTAGAAATAATGACACGGATCGTGACGGAATACTACGAAGGGCCAAGACTGTTCAATCCCAGGAGAGGATCAGACAGATTTCAACTTGCGAAAAGAAGGATCAGACTTTTTGGGCTCCAGTAACCCCCCAAACAGAACCAGGACAACACAACCTCACCATCAGCCTCATAGAGGTATGGCACATTAGGGCGATCATTATGACCGCCCCGAAAGACTAAGCGACAGCCGAAGATGAACTTGCCCTTCCAATTCTGCCGAAAGAAGAAAATACCCTTCTGCTGAATCGCTTTCAGGTCGTGCAAACCCAGACATGACGGGAGCATGTTATTTCTCTCGAGATACTCGCAGATCTGATGGCCAGTGACGGTGTCAATCTTCTGCTTGGGCAGAATAAACTGCACAAGCTTTGTACCATCGTATTCCGCCGGACCCGTGTTCTCCAGTTCAGGATTCAACACTTCCTTGAACCAGTTCGGATAGATGAGTGCGGCCGTGCGGTCCACACGGATGATGGGATCGATGGGCTTCAACACCAGCTCCGCCTGACCAGTCCGCAAAAAAGTAACGCAACTGAAATTGTTGCCAGATGACAACCACTCAATATCCGCGAGTGATCCGTCATTACGCCCGACTGCGAGCTCGAGTTTGTTTCCAACCCCTTGGCTCATGATGAATTCTCTCATGGTATCTCCTAAGTGAGGCCTTGCTTATTTAAGCGTGCCTCGGCTTGTTGGTCTTTATGACCATTTCGACTTTGCCAACATTTGGCTTAGTCACAGCTTTTAATATATTTTAAAAACACACTAAAAGCTGTGACTAAATTTCACATTTCGCAATTTTTAAAAGTTCAGATATCTATCAGATAGATTACATTAATGAAATACAAAGTCAAGACAAGGCGGTTTGGCTTCGTATTACTCACAAAGACAGAGAGAGAGGGATTTTACGAAGTAAAATCCCTCTTTTCTCCCCTAACTACCAAGATATTGCTTTCTGGGAAACTTGGGAGGAGCGACGGCCTGACCGGCCAGGTCGACGGACAGAGAAAATTTATAGCAATAAATTTTCGTGTTCCCAGAAAGCAATATCAAAAAAAAAAAATACTCTTATTTACGCAAAATCCCATTTATTCTTTTTGCGAGTTTGACCATATCTTTTTCTTTCGCTCCCCTTGTCGTCTCCCCAGCCGTACCAAGGCGGATTCCGGAAGGATCCATCGGACTTCTGGTTTCATTTGGAATAGTATTTTTATTTACAATGATTCCCTCTTTTTCCAGTCTATTGCTTGCCTCATCACCACTTATCCCCGCACCGTTCATAAAAGTATCTACCAAAATCAAATGCGTATCTGTACCACCAGAAATAATTTTCCAACCGAGTTTATTTAATTCTTCCGCCAAAACTTTTGCATTTTTTATCACTTGCTTTGCATATTTTTTAAATGCAGGAGCTGATGCTTCTTTCAAAGCCACAGCGACAGCAGAAATTTGATTCATATGTGGACCACCTTGTAGACCCGGAAAAACAGCTTTATCTATCAGGTCTGAAAAACTTATCTCATTCCCTTTTGCACTTGTCTGTGTCTTATCACGTCTTGAAAAAATCAAAGCACTTCTTGGTCCACGCAAAGTTTTATGAACTGTAGTGGTTACAACATCAGCATATTCAAATGGTGAAGGATAAGCACCACCAGCAACAAGTCCGGCAAAGTGTGACATATCTACCATAAGTATTGCACCACAAGCATCGGCAATTTCTCTAAACTTTTTAAAATCTACAATTCTTGGATAGGCGGTGTAGCCGGCAATTATCATTTTAGGTTTTTCAGCAATAGCAATCTTTTTTATTTCTTCATAATCTAAAACTTCTGTCTCAGGATTTACACCATATTGTACTGCGTTCCAGATTTTCCCAGTTGCTGAAACTTTATGTCCATGAGTAAGATGCCCTCCATGATTTAATGACATCCCCATCACCTTCTCTCCTTTTGGAACAAGCGCAAGATAAACCGCCAAGTTTGCTGGTGAGCCAGAAAGTGCCTGAACATTTACATGCCATTTTTCCGGCGACAGTCCGAAAAGTTTCAACGCGCGTTCCTGACAAAGTAATTCAACTTTATCGGTAAATGTCTGACCTTTGTAATATCTGTGTCCAGGATAACCTTCAGAATATTTATTAGTAAACTTTGAACCAAGCGCTTTTAGCACATCGTCGGAAACATAATTTTCCGAAGCAATAAGTGAAATAGTTTTTTTCTGTCTTGCTTCTTCTTGTTTTATTAATTTTTCAATCTGTTTATCTTTCATATTTTTATTTTTCTTTAATATCCTGCATTCCCCTTCTAATATTCCAGTCATCCAAACTAAAATCTGATTGTAATTTTATAAATGGAAACATTTTTATTAATGATTTACTCATCAGATGAGCAATCTTTCTCAAAGTTGGGTGCACCAATCTGCCAGAACGTAATTCAGCGACATAAGTTGCAGCCGGCAAACCGTAAGTAACTTTACAAGCAACGTTGAAACCCATCGCACAATAATATTGTTTATTTTCTGGAGTTGTCTTTAATTTACTAATTGTTTTTACTTGTTCTTTAATTAATTTTTCGGCAATCTTTCTAACATTTTCTGGTAATTCATTTAAATACCATTCATTGAAACCATATTTCGTGGTAAGTAAAGGCATTCGACAAACGCCATTCCTATGTCTCTGCACATCTCGGAATGAACCAAAGTCCAAAAGGAATTCAAAAGTAACATTTCCAAGCTCAGATAAAAACACTGGTAGGCCAGATCTAATAGCTCTCTTAATAAAAATATCTTTATACTGAACAATTTCTTTTTTATTTATATTAGTCTTAAAGGAAAAAGGTTTTGCATTTTTATTAAAGTAATAATTATATTTTTCTTCAATAAAATTCCAATACTTATCCTGTTCAGGTGTTTCAATGTGCCCAAAACTCTGAGCGTATTTTTCTTTTAAACTAGCCAAAATTTTATCAGCAACCTCCCTGACTTCAGCGAGAGGATGTCTTCTTAGGTAAACCAACTTATCATGTGCCTGTCTCAAATTTGTATGCCAACTAAATTGTGTAGCAACTCCAGCTGGTAAAAAACCCCGCAATGTATCAAATGCACGAGCTGTCACAGCCTTACTATAGACAACCTCATCTTCTCCATCTTTTCTAGGATATTTTTTTATAATATTTTCTTTTACTTCCGCATGATTCTCAGTATAAAATTTCATCCACTTATCCAAAATAGCTTTTGATTCTTTTGTAGCGACTGGATCAATTATGGCTTGTTTGGACATATCTATATAACGAGAGCTTGTTTCTTGTCCAGAATAAAGTGGCCAATCTTGAATAGCCTTTGCGACTAACATACTTATTCCTTCCACAAAAATAGTTGTACTGCCACAGTCTGCAATACTTGCATGTCCATAGCCGACATAAAATCTCTCCATAAACTTTCCAGAACCTGATGTTTTAACTTTTTCAACATGAACTTCAACACTATCAGCACTTCTAGAATATAAAGCTTGCATCA
>JAPLZG010000114.1 GCA_026395155.1 Candidatus Tayloriibacteriota bacterium
AATATATAAAATTAAGGATACCAAGAAACTTCCAGACTGCGAGCTAGAAATAACAGCAGAAATCTTGGAAGAATCACTTAAAAGCTATAAAGAAAAAGCTTTTAAAAAAATCAAGGAAGTTGCTGAACTCCCTGGTTTTAGAAAAGGTCATGTTCCAGATCATATATTAAAAGAAAAGTTTGGAGAAATGGCTGTCTTAGAAAATGCTGGAGAACTTGCCATAAATGACTGTATTATAGAAATAATTGCTGAATCAAAAGCAAATTTTCTTGGTAGACCAAACATTTCAATCAGTAAAATTGCTATTGGCTCCCCTATCGAATTTAAGATAGTTGTCTCTGTAATGCCAGAAGTATAACTTGGTGATTATAAAAAAATCGCAAAAAAAGAAAATGGTAAAGAAGAAAAGGTGGAAGAAGTGAATGAAAAACAAATTGAGGAAACTATAGAACAAATAAGAAAAATGTGGGCTGATCAAAATCACTCACACAAACCAGGAGAAAAACATGTTGAGGGAGAAACCCTTCCCCTTCCAGAAGTTAATGATGAATTTGTTAAAAAACTTGGTGATTTTAAAGACGTTTCAGATTTTAAAATAAAACTCAGAGAAAATATTACAAAAGAAAAAGAATTAAAAGCCAAAGATAAAAAAAGACTTTTAATTCTCGAGGAAATTATTAAAGATTCAAAAATTGAAATGCCAAAAGCTCTTATTGAAAATGAGCTTGATAAAATGGAGGGACAATTTAAAGGTGATATCGCAAATATGGGTCTTCAACCAGAAGATTATCTTAAACACATCAAGAAAACTTGGGAAGATTTGAGAAAAGAATGGAAACCGGATGCAGAAAAGAGATCAAAAACACAATTAATCTTACAAAAAATCGCTCTAGAAGAGAAACTTGAACCAAAGAAAGAAGATGTTGAAAAGGAATCAAATCACCTTAAAGAACAATATAAAGATGCCGACCCAGAAAGAATAAAAGCTTATGTTGAAATGGTAATGGTAAATGAAATGGTTATTAAATTTTTGGAAAACGCTTAGTTGTTATAAATGTTCTAGATGTTCTACTTGTTGTAATTGAAAAGACTTTTTTTCTGTCATTCCCGCGTAGGCGGGAATCCAGTTCTATAAATCTATACTCAAATCTAGCCACATAGGATTCTTTTCTTCAATTAACTTTAACTTCCATTTTCTATTCCATTTCTTAAATTGTTTCTCTCTGTTTATTGCACTTTCAATACTATTTGTTGATTCGTAATAAACAAGTGTCTTTATGTTATATTTTTTCGTAAATCCTTCTACTAGATTTTTTTTGTGTTCGTATATTCTACGATTTAAATCATTTGTTACTCCTATATATAGGGTTCCATTCTTCTTGCTTGCTAAAATGTATACAAAATAGTTTTTCATTTTTGATATTATACTGGATTCCCGTCTTCACGGGAATGACAAAGAGGAGAGAAAAAATTATCTTTTATGTGGAAATGACAGAATGGGAGAGGATCTTTTTGAGCAATAATATTAAAAAAAACACCCCCAACCACAGCTGGGGGTGTTTTGATAACTGAAACAACTACCTGAAATGCCGGGGCAATTGGTAAGCAAAGACTGTGTCACCACTCAAGCCATATCCTGGCTCAGCGAAGACACCTCTTACTTCCAGATTATCAAAAACCCCTAATATCTTATCTCCCGCACCGGGGTCTTTTCCGCAACACACCGGCTCATGCATTATGATGATATGTTCAAAATCAAAACCATCTCCTCGGTTCTCAATCAACCATTCAGCAAGATAAAATCCTGCTTCGAACGTTGGTCTGATATATCCTCTGGTCTCTGCGATCTCAATTGCTCTATGAAACTTAATTGATTCATCAAGCTCTCGAATCTCGGGGCGAATGATAATAAACCTAAACTGCAGGCCGAAGGTAGGAGTGAACTCTGCTCGAGACAAAACATCTAAACACTGCGAACCCAGAGTCTCTAACCCAAAAAGTTCGAGTGCCTCTCTCATACCGTCTGCATTAAGCCCCCTCGTCTTGATGAACGGAGGAACAATCAGCGGACTGCTTTCAATAGTTTTGATAGTCTGTGCAAACAAACTCATTTTTTGCCTCCCGGCTGTTAGTTATTGCCTATGAAGAACTAATTACACAAACAAACTGTAACCAATTTGTTTGCAATTCCTATTAAATATGATAGCACAACTAAATAGATTTGTCTAATGTCATTCCATTTCCTTCCAGTTCTCACCTACCCTGATATCAGCCTTACAAACTATACCAAATATTTTTTCTGGATTAATTATACTTTCCATTATTCCTTTTATTTTATTTTTAACCTTTTCTACACTTTCGTCAGTTATTTCATATACAAGCTCATCATGGACCTGCAAAGTAAGCTTTACTTTATCTTCCAATTTTTCTTTTACAATATACTCATCTATTTTTACCATCGCAATTTTTATAATATCAGCCTCCGTTCCTTGAATCGGTGCATTTATTGCCATCCTTTCCGCCATAGCTTTAATAAAAGAAAGTTTTGATTTTATTCCTTCAAAATATCTCCTTCTGCCAAAAAAAGTTTCTGTATATCCCCTATTTTCAGTTTCTCTTTTCACATTTTCTAAATACTGTGCAAGCCCACTAAATTTATTAAAATATTCCTCAAGATATTTCTGTGCTTCTTCTTTACTAGACTGAAGATTTACTCTTAAAGAATTTACTCCCATTCCATACATTATTCCAAAATTAATAACCTTAGCTCTTCTTCTCATTTCTTTATCTACTTTTTCTATTGGCACATTAAAAACCTCGGAAGCAACAGCGCTGTGGATGTCTTCACCTTTATTAAAAATATCAATTAATTTTTTATCTTGAGAAAGAAAAGCCGCGATACGGAGCTCTATCTGTGAATAATCAAAAGCAACTATTTTAAAACCATCTTCGGCAATAAAAGCTTTTCTAATATTTCTGCCGAGCTCGCTTGAGTTTGGAATATTTTGTAAATTTGGCTCAGATGATGCAAGGCGTCCTGTCGTTGTTCCAGCCTGTAAAAACTTTGCATGGAGTCTATTATTTTCATCAAGTAAATTTGGGATTACATCAATATAAGTTGAAAGAAGTTTTTGAAATTCTCTATACTCAAAAATAAGAGGAATTATCGGGTGCATATCACGCATTTTTTCAAGCTCAGACTCTTTTGTAGACAAAGCTCCACTACCAGTTTTTTTCTGATTTTTTGGCTTGAGGCCAAGCTTTACAAAAAGTATTTCTCCGAGCTGTTTTGGAGAATTTATATTAAACTCTCCACCTGAAAATTCCCAAATTTTCTTTTCTAAAATAGAAAGTTTTTCATGATATTCTTTTGAAAGTTTTTCAAGCTCAATTTTATCAATCTTAACCCCAATTTTTTCCATTTTTTCGATCACAGGAACAAGTGGTTTTTCAATTTCCTCCCAAACTTTCCATATATCCTGTTTTTTTAATTCATCTTCCAAATAAATTTTGGCATCCTCCAAATTTTTCTTATTTGTAAAATTAAAAATATCCTCAATTTTTGGACTTGTTAAGTTGGAATTATAAAGCCAGAGCATGACAGAGATTTCCTTGAAATCTCTGTCAGATTCATGATTCATGAATAAGGATTTATGATTTACTGAATCATATTCCTGAATCTTGAATCCTGCCTGCCCGACTGAATAGTCGTTCGGGCGGGAATCTTGAATCATCTCCATATCTTGCTTTAGACTTTCGACTTTGGACTTTGGACTTATTGTCTCTTTCAGCCTTGCCCCTAACGTTCTAAACTCAAGTTCTGTCCAAACAGAAATAACTTTTTCCACATCCAAATTTTCTTTCCAAGTTTTTTCAGGAATTTTAAAATCAATTGGCGCATCCTTGCGAATCGTTCCGAGCATTTTTGAAAACTTTGCTTCTTCTTCCCCATCAATAAGTAAGCCAACTATTCTTTCTTTTATTCCAGCTTCAATAAAAGCATTTTTGTCTTTAGATAATTTTTTATAAATATTTTCTATACTACCAAAATTTTTGATCAGATCGCTCGCAGTTTTTTCTCCTATACCCTTAATACCAATAATATTATCCGATGGATCTCCACGAAGTCCTTTGTAATCTGGCAAAAGTTCTGGTCCAAAACCAAACCTTGCCTTTACCATATCTTCATCATAAATTATTGTGTCTTTAATACCCTTTTTCAAAGTATAAACACGAATTTTCTTATCAGAAACAAGCTGAAGCGTATCCATATCACCCGAGGCAATAACAATATCCACCTGCCCGTTTAGGAAATCTTTCGTCTTTTTAGTTTCTTCAACAATTGTCCCAATCATATCGTCAGCTTCAAAACCTTCTTTTGAATAAACTGGAATATTAAAGGCACTAAAAATGTCATAAGATTTTTTTAGCTGAGAAACCAATTCATCATCTGCTTTTGCACGGCCAGCTTTATAATCCTTATATGCCTCGTGTCTATAAGTTGGCTTTGGTAAATCATAACAAGCAATAATATAATCTGGTTTTAAATCAGAAATTATTTTTAGAAGCATTGTAGAAAGCCCGTAAAGTGCGCCTGT
>JAPLZG010000065.1 GCA_026395155.1 Candidatus Tayloriibacteriota bacterium
GAGGAGCTCAAAAATATGTATTTGATATTGCAACAAGTATTGATCAGGAGCTTTTTGATGTCTCTGTCCTTTTAGGTGGAAATGGTGAATTAAAAAAAGGACTCGAGGAAAAAAATATTAAAACAATTGAATTGGAAAATTCACAAAGGGATATAAAAGCAAGAAAAGATTTTAGATTATTTTTTGAATTATACAAGATCTTTAAAAAAGAAAAACCAGACATAATACATTTAAACAGCTCCAAAATGGGGTTTATTGGTACCTTAGCCGTATTTGTCTTAAATTTGTATTTTAAACTAACATTTAAAAGTTACAAACTAAAAACTATCTTCACTGCGCACGGGTGGTCTTTCAATGAAAACAGAGGCTTCCTTTCAAAACTTTTTTTTAGAGTAATCCATATAATGACAATAATAATGTGCCATCAAACTATTGTCGTGGCAGAAATATTAAAAAATCAAATTCCTAAAATATTTAGAAAAAAGATTGTAGTTATAAGAAATGGTATTTCAAAAATTGATTTTATTGAAAGAGAAACAGCTAGAGAAAAATTATTTAATAATAATTTCCAACTTAAAGACATGATATTGGTTGGAACAATGAAGCAATTTCAAAAACAGCTGAAAATATCATTTTTTTAATAATTGGGGAAGGCGAAGAAAGATATAATTTAGAAATTCTTATAAAAAAACTTAATGCGAAAAATAAAATATTTTTAGTCGGCAAAAAAGAAGAAGCATCAAAATTTTTAAAAGCATTTGATATCTTTACTCTCACATCAATTACTGAAGCTTTTCCATATGTCTTACTTGAAGCAGGTCTTGCTTCCCTACCTATAATCGCAAGTAATGTAGGAGGAATACCAGAAATTATTTGAAATACCATTTCTTATAACTACAATCTTTTTTCTAAATATTTTAGGAATTAATCTCAAAGAAAAAATTGAGAAAGAATTTACAAAAGAGAAAATGACAAAAGAGACTTTTTTACTTTATAATAAATGATATAATACAAGTTATCCGAGAATTTATCATAAAAGATATTGGATTATAAAATTAGTCGAAAAAATTATTAGTTTAAAATATGTTCACCCAATAAAGTTTGGGCTGATAGAAAATTAAAGATTTTCTGGTCCCCAACCAATATACTGGTGGGGGACGTCAGTCAAAACCTTATAGGACAAAATAAAATGTCAGTAGAATTTAACGAGGAAGAAAAATTTAATAAAGTATATAGAACGGATCAAAATACGACATCTTCTTTTACCAAATTTTGCTCTTGCTACATATTTTGCATTAGGAAAATAAATGTATACTCACAAAAATAAAAAAACAAAAAGAGGTTTCACTTTAATAGAATTGTTGGTTGTAATTTCTATAATAAGTTTGCTTACCTCCATCGTCTTATCTTCTCTATCTACATCAAATCAAAAAGGTAGGGATACAGCAAAAATAAGAGCTATGCAAGAAGTTCGTTCTGCGCTTCAATTGTATTTAACAGATAAAGGATTTTATCCTGTTGGTGTAACAGCTGATATGTCGGACGCTTTAATAACAGAAAAATATATCGCATCAGTAAATAATAAATTGATATATCAAAGCCTAAATTCAAACAATAGTGCTATATGTACTGTTTCCCCATGCCAGTCTTATCATCTTGCAGTATCACTTGAAAGAACAGATAATAAAGTTTTAACGGCAGATAAAGACTTAAATACAGCCACTGGTGATCCTATAAAAGGAAATTTTGACAATTGTACTTCTGGATCATTTTCTTCCCCAGATCTTTGCTACGATATAACCCCTTAATTAGCTAAAAGCTTTTAGCTACTAGCTGTTAGCATATACAACAAGAAGGATTTTCGCCTTTGTCTCGCCGAAGCATCTTGCGAAGGCGGATAGCGAAAATCCTTCTTGTTTTTCCTCTCTTCCTAACAGCTAAAAGCTACCAGCTAATAGCTTTCTTCAGAGTCCAAGAAACTCATTCTTCACAACATCCCTATGAGCATCCCTTCTCATCCTTCTCATTCCCATAAGCATTCCAAGACCGACAAAAGAAGAAAGCAAATTTGTTCCTCCATAGCTCATAAATGGAAAATTTATACCAGTTACAGGCATAAGTCCTAAACACATTCCAACATTCACTAAAAAGTGACTCAAAAATAATATCGCCAGTCCCAATCCAAAAAGTACTTCAAAATTTGTTGCTCCATAATAGGAGTTATAAATTATTCTCCAAATAATAATTCCAAAAAACAAAAACAATATACCAACTCCAACAAAACCCCATTCTTCAGCAAACGCCGCAAAAATAAAGTCTGTTTTATATTCTGGTAAAAACTGAAGTTTTGACTGCGTACCATACCCAATCCCCTTTCCTAAAAGTTGTCCGGAACCAACAGCAATCGTGGCTTGATAAGCGTTGTATCCAGAACCACGAATATCAGCAAGTGGATGAATAAAATTTATTACTCGAGCTTTTTGATAGTCTTTCAGGCCATAAAACCATAATCCAGAAAATGCTATGGACCCTAAAATAAAAACAAATAATAAATGCTTTTTAGATACACCTGAAACTAGAATCATTCCGAGCCAAATAAAAAACATAATAAGAGCAGAACCAAAATCTGGCTGAAGTAAAACCAAAAAGAAAAGTATTAAAGCATACAAACCAGAAACTATTATGTGTCTAATGTTTGCTATTTCAACATGTCTTCTAGAAAAATATTTTGCAAGAATAATAATAAGAACAATTTTAATAGGATCTGAAGGCTGAAAAGCCATCCCCCCTATGGTAAACCAGCTCTGTGCCCCTTTTGCTGTATGTCCAATAACAGACAATATCAAAAGTAAAATAATAGAAAAAGAATACAACAAAACAACTATTTTTGTTTTTTTAAGAAATCTATAATCAATAAAACTCAATAAGAAAAAAACTAAAACTGAAATCACAAGCCAGAGAGATTGTTTTAATAAATACGAATCATCACCAGAAAAAGAAGTCATAGTAATCAAACCAAAAATAGAAACACAGATAACAGAAAAAAATAATATCCAATCTATTTTAAGATTTGAAAATTTAGCAAAAAAACCAATTTCAGAAGAAAATATTACGTATTTATGATAGTGAATATCTGCACATTAAAAAATAATTAAAAAATTATTGAAAACGACCACTGTCTCTAACGGGAACAATTAGTTTGGTAAAGCCTTAGATATAATTTCTATCTTATAAATTTTATTTTCAAATTTTTCTGGCCAAGTAAAGGTTATATTTTGTGATTCTTCTCCTGATAATGAATCAACTATCGTCCTAGAAAAAGCTACAGCATTATCACTTTCATCATAAAGGACAGCGACTGACTCAATGTTTTTAATAATATCAAAAGATTTATTTTTTAAAGTGACTAAAACTTTTGGTTTTGTGTCTTCATTTATAATAGATTTTGATATAGCAACAATAGAAGAATCCTTGCTTCCAATTTTATTCCAAACATAACCATTTAAAAATTCAAAAACAATTCTCGCTGGGATTTTATCATTTATATTTATTCCATCTGTAAAAATTACAAAATTATTATTTGGAGGTATATATGTAGAACCTTTTTTACTATATAAGAGAATATTATTCTTATCATAAACCTTAAACATATAAGGAACATCATAAGCTCCTACACCAATATTTGGATTTTCAGCATAGGCCAATAAATTATATGATCCAGAACTAAGAACTTTTGCCCATCTAACCCAAACCACTGAAGGGTTTGAATATTCAGCTCTACAGAGGATACTACAAGGTCCGCCACAATCTATACCAGTTTCCCCCTGATTTTTCACACCATCAAAACAAGTTGGACTTTTATTAAAAAATAAAAAAAATACAGCTATCAAAATTAAAAAAATGATAGATAAAAAAAATAAAATGTATGTTGATTTTCTTCGTTGTGCCCAAGACATGATTGATTTTCTTAGCGAATGATAATGAGCTTTAGAAAATCATCACCCCGTGAAATAAAACTTTCTTAAGTTTTCTCCGTCGTAGACGGATATTTCACTGGGGTAAACTTCTATTACCCAATATAATTCAATCTATTAATACAACATATTTTATCATAAATAAACAATTTTTGAAATCAAACCTAATTATCAGTATAAGAATATTTGACTGTGGTTTATAAAAACAAGTAAAAGAAAAACCCACCGAAGCAGGTTCTTCCTGTTGGTGGGTTGCTACGCTTTGGCTTTGGGGCGTAAAGCTTCAAGAGCACCCAGTGCATTCTGCATGTCCACGATCGCTTGCACGACCTTCTGACAATCAGCACCTTGGGTAATGAACTGAATGGCTTCGATTCTGTCCTTCTCGCTAACGCCCCAGACTTGCAAAACCTGGTTTATTGCAGTCAGTTTGTCCATCGTCTCCTCCTTTGTTTGGTTGTTGTATTTGATTACCTCTATAGTGTATCATAGCATATTTGAGTATATAAGTCAATGTTTTATATCATTTCTTTAAGACGAATTCAAAAATATGACTATAAATAAAGCTGGATTCCTACCGACGCGAAAATGACAAAAAAGGTCTTCCCTGATCTCCTCCTTGTTTAAGGAGGAGTCCCGAGTCCTCGAGGGGAGGTGGTGGTTTATTTTTTTAATTCTTCCTCAATTTTCATCACGACTCCATTAATATTATTTTTAATTTCATTATTCCAAAACCTAATTACTTTAATTTTTAAACTATCAAAATAACAACTTCTTTTGTTATCATATTCTTGGTTATCAAGATGTTGACTACCGTCAAGCTCAACTACTAGTTTTTTGTGGGCACAATAAAAATCCACAATATAATTTCCAACACTGTGTTGTCTTCTAAACTTATATCCTAAATTATTATTCTTTAGAATATTCCAAAGAATTATTTCCTCCAGTGTAAGATTATTTCTTAAAGACTTTCTAGTATCCCTTAAATATTTTAAATTATGGGTGTACTCAATCATAGAGCAATAATAACACAAACACCCCATCATCAGAATAACTCTCCTCTGACACACCACCCCGGTTCGCAGACTCACCACCCCTCCTTAACTAAGGAGGGGATTTAATTGAAGTACTTCGTACTACACTATTCGGAGGAGATTAAAAGATACAGCGACTGTAAGTCGGGACGTACAGCGACACAACAAAAATGACACTCTGTTTGAGTGTCATTTTTTTTAGTTAAATACTTTGTTCCGGCGGTTAGCTACTTTCCCCTTCATAAGAGTATCATCGCCTCAACTGGTCTTAACTTCTGAGTTCGGAATGAGATCAGGTGTGACCCCAGCGACGAACCACCAGAACAAAACATTCAACTTTCTTTAATTATAAATCAAAATCTGAAATTTGAGCCGAAACAAAAGTTTCGGCTACTCGAGGTGGAATAGAACCACGGGACAGCAAATGCAGAACATGCTATCACTTTATTGTGCTAGAGAATCTCAACGCATACGTCCTATGGTCCATGACGCGGTTGATATCAACAAACACAATACTCGAGCCTGTGCGGCGCTCAAAAAGGAAGACAATGAGGAGTTTAACCTTCAGCTCTCGATAAGCTGTTTCTCCCTCTTTTGGGTCTTCGTCCGTGCTTTTTTGATGTTTTCACACCAAACTCAGACTGCCTGAGTCCCGCCGGCCCACTATCTTCCTTTCTGAAATTAAAGAACATTTGGTTTCCCAAATTTCAGATTTCAATTTTAAAAAACATTGCGAAATATCACGTAATAATTTTACGAGATTAATTTCACATAACAGGTTAAAACAAATATAATTGTGCATCATGCCCTTAGGCATAATATAATTTTTAAATTTCCTAATAAGAATCGGATAATTAGTATTGCTCGCCTGAATCCATTACTGGACTTACAGCTACAACCTATCACCTGGTCATCTCCCAGGGTCCTCAATTGATTTCTAATCTTGGGGACGGCTTCACTCTTAGATGCTTTCAGAGTTTATCCGTTCCGTACATAGCTACTCTGCGTTGCCCTTGGCAGGAACAGCAGATAGACCAGAGGTACGTTCAACTCGGTCCTCTCGTACTAAAGTCAAATCCCCTCAAAAATCGACGCCTGCAGTAGATAGGAGACCAACCTGTCTCACGCTTGTTATCAATGATTACTCATTGCAATGGACTATAGCTTTGTATTAGTCTAAAGCTTAAAGTCTAAAGTCTTAAAGCATTTTGCTTTGAACTTTTAACTTTCGACTTTCGACTCGTACAGTTGATATTTAGTCTCTACGGGCATAATTTAGTCTAAAGCTTAAAGTCTAAAGTCTTAAAGCTTTTTGCTTTGGACTTTCTACTTTTGACTTTCAACTCATTACTTCCCTCGGTATTATCCAAAATAATGGACTCCACCGAAATAAATCAACTTGATCGTAAGATGAATGTTGAATTTAGAATGTTGAATTAAGAAATAAATACAAATGCATTTATCTGATATTCAATATTCGATATTCTATATTCGAATCCTAGACCGCCGTGATGTGATTGCTTCGCCACGCCATAGCTTTCTTAAGCGACGGCGGGTTACTATTTCTTCTACTATCTTTTATACTCACGACAAAATTTCTCATTTTGGTCATTTGAGTTTTTTAGACGAAAATAATTAATCTCTCGTGGGATTCAAACTGTCCAGGAGATGATTCTAGAATCTGGATTCAAGATTCAAGAATAAATTCCTAAATCATGAATCATAAATCATGAATCTTTCTGCTGAACGGTCTGAACCCAGCTCGCGTATCTTTTTAAATGGCGAACAGCCATACCCTTGGGAGCTTCTCCACCCCCAGGATAAGATGAGCCGACATCGAGGTGCCGAACTCCGCCGTCGATATG
>JAPLZG010000066.1 GCA_026395155.1 Candidatus Tayloriibacteriota bacterium
GGGACATTAAAAGAATGCTTACAAAAATAAATATTGCATTCACACAGACGCCATTCAAAAAAACTTGGTGCCTAGAGTCTTCATTAGCCTCACAAAAAGAAGATTACCGAATTGAGCCATCAGAAAAGTAACCCTAGCGTAAATCATTGCGCCATCTAAAATGTAACTTTAGTAATCATTAAAGTTACATTCACATGATGAGCAAACAATCAAGAAAAGAGTACACTAAAGAAGTTAGGATTAAGTATTTAAGGGCAAGTAAAAAAGAAAAGACAAAGTTACTGGACGATCTAGTTTCTTTTACGGGATATAACAGAAAGTACGCTATCAGAAAACTTTCTCCTAAGAATTTTTTCAGGAAGAAAGCTCCAGAAAAGCAAAGAAAAAAGACTTACAATTCAGACGTGATTATTCCCTTGATTAAAATCTGGGAAACATTAGACTATCCTTGTAGTGCAAGATTACATTCTCAGATATCTACTATGCTTTCTGTTCTGGCTATTCATGGGGAAATGAGGGTAAGCGAAGAAATTAAAGAAAAACTGCTTCAAATCAAACCTCGAACAATAGACCGTAAACTGAAAAGGGAGAAAGAAGTCAGAAGAATTAAAAACAAAAGATTCTTCGCTACTACAAAACCAGGTACCTTGAAATCTAAAATACCTATGAGAAAAGGGGCTCAATGGGAAGAAGATAAACCTGGCTATTTAGAAATTGATACAGTGGCTCATAACGGCGGAGATCCAGGAGGAGAGTTTGTTTACACCTTAAATGCCACTGATATTTATTCGGGTTGGACAGAAAGTATAGCAGGACTTGGTAAAAGCAAAAAGGTAGTAATTGGCAAAGGATTATGTGGAACTATTGTTCCTTCCCTTCCTTTCAAAATGAAAGGAGTTGATGGTGACAGCGGTTCAGAAATCATTAACGATTTACTTTACTTCTACTGCCTGCATAACAACATCACCTTTACCCGAAGCAGACCATATCATTCAAATGACGGAGCTCACGTGGAAGAGAAGAATTGGACACATATCAGGAAGATTGTAGGTTACGGCAGAATGGATACCTTAGAAGAAATACATGCGCTAAATAGTTTGTATCGAAGTGAACTGCGACTTTACATGAATTTCTTTCAACCCCATATGAAATGTGTAAAAAAAGAATATTTAGGCAGTAAGGTTAAGAAAAAATATGAGATTAAAACCCCTTACCAATATTTATTAGAGTCAGATGAAATTACCCAAGAGAAAAAATTAAGGTTAAAAAAGATGTATCAGAATTTAAATAGCTAAATATTAACCCCGTAACCCATATTGCCAAAGTTACATTTCATTTGGCGCAACGATAGGCAGCAAAGTTACCTTTTTAAATGGCGCAACACGATTACTTGACAAAAAATTTCTAAAAGGATATCTGGATATCAAACAGTTCTTTACAAAAAAGGAGAGAAAATGTCTATTGTTGCTTATATTCCAGCAGGTGGTGAGGCGGTCCGATTGAGACCACACTCATTAGTTATTCCAAAGCCTATAATGCCAATCGGGGATAAAAGAATTATAGATTATTCTTTAACAATAGCTTTATCGATACAAAATATTGAAAAAGTGATTGTTTCCACTAATCAAGCTACCCACATAGCTGCTCCTGTCGAGGAATATATAACACAATATTACTCAGACGTAGAGATTATACGTGATAAAAAACGTTTTCGAGGAGCTACTGGGCTTTTAGACTGTTTGAATTTTCTGGAAGGAGACGGCGATCTTTTTCTTATGTGTGCTGACCTTATTATTGAAGATTTTTCTTTTACTAGTTTTTGGAATTTTCATAGAGAGAAAGAAAGTCAAGTGACCTGTCTTGTTGTTCCTCCAAAGAATCATGGAGAATATGTTATTTGTGAGGGTGGTGAGATTAAAAAAATTCTTTCTTGTGCAGAAACTGGGGCACTAAGCTCAACTGGTATTTACTTGTTTAAAAAAAGCTTTCTTCTTCGGTACCTACAAAAAGTAAAGAAGTATCGGTCAGAGATTACTATTAGTATATATCGTGACATTATTATTCCTGCAGTCCTTGATCAATCTGTAAACACAGTAGGTTATTTTCATAGAGGATATTGGGATGATATTGGAACGATAGAGCGTTATTTTTATAATAATATGCGTAAAAGCAAGGGAAAAAATGTTTTTCTCGAACCCTTGTTACAAGAAAACTCCCAATTACTTAAGCTTAAAAGATGTGTTTATCTAAGTAGAGAGCTTCCCAAGAAAGCCTATTATCAAGCTATAATATCGGGAATAAACCAAGAATATCTCACACAAATACAACCTTAACGTTAAACAGGATTTAGTAAATCCTGTTTATTTTTTTGTTAGAAAGAGAGTCCATGCAGCAAGTAAAGAATAGTTTGTGATTTTTCTCCTCCGAAACAACGATTCTAATTCTTCGATGGATATCCAAAATGATTCAATATCCTCTTCCTCGTCACCTTTTGTTTTATTGATTTTTTCAACCTTATCAAAGTGAAATACAAACATTTTTGCATTACTCCGCCGAGCATTTGGATAATACCAGCCAAGTAATGTTTTCATAGAGGCCTTATAGCCTGATTCTTCTGCAAGTTCACGAATTGCAGCCCTTAACGGAGTCTCTTTAGGCTCAATTTTTCCTCCTGGTAATTGATAAAGTATCTTGTTAACAGGATAGGAATATTCTTTTTGAACAAGAATATGATTGTTTTTTGTGCAAAGAACACTGACACCCCCATAATTATGCCCAGCAAATCGTAAGTAAGGAACTATTGCCCCATTTACCAACTTAATTTTGTCTTCAACAATTATTAGGCGTGGATGTTGAAATACTGTCTTCGAACTTATTCTAGTTATTTTTTGCATTATTTTTTTGACATGTTAAGTTTAGTAAATTTATTGTTTATATTTTTTTAAAAAAGCTCTTGATGGGGCAATTTTACACAAATAAAATTAAAGTGGCAATCCACTTAGCGCAACAAACTTTTAGTCAATTTGATGAAATATGGCTTATCGGTCTGAGAAGTAACCATATCGATAATTTAAAAAATTTGGGGATTTTAGAAAAATTTTCAAACAAACTAACATTGCTATACACTTATTTAGATTTTGGAGACCTCGCTCAATACAGAATAACGCCTTTACCTAAAGGTAATTCATCATATAAAAAAGTTCTTTTTGCGCTTAATCCAGAGGTTTGCTTGCATTTAAGGAGAATTGTAAATGAGAAAAAAAGAGTTTGTATATTTACACCCTTACCAAACGGAACGTTAAACGAATATATAAAAAAGGAAGGGGCTTGTAAATTCACAAAAATAACATCATCTATAGATAACATCGATATATTTCTATTTGTTGAAAGTAAGTTAAATTTGAATATGATTTTACAAACAGAAAATAAAGAAATTAATCGATATATAATACCATCAATTATTCCAAATAAAGACATAGGAGAGTATAAATATTTATTTGATACGAAAAATTTTGGAGAGTCTGGATTGTGTATACAGAAAGCAATTTCAGCTAAAAGTGAACTTGATAGACTAAAATTGAGTGATGGCTGGAAAGATTCTTTTAAGAAAAAGGAAATTAAAATATCTCAATATGTCCCAAATACATATCCGGCAAACGGATCTGGGTGTATTGTGCCCGTTTCCAATAAGATGTGCAGGGTTTATATTGATAATCTCTCTAAAAAAATATTGGATGAAAAAAATTCAAGTTTCGGCAATGATTGGTCAAGACCTTGGGAACCTAATATTTTAAAGCAATATGTTAGTTCGATGATGTATGTGGGGAGAAAATTATATGAGAAGTTTAAATACACGGGTTTATTTGGGGTAGATTATATTGTTATTGGGAATAAATCTAAATACAGTTATTTATTAATTACTGAAATAAATCCGCGTTGGCAAGGTACGACAATATACCAAACAATTAACGCCCTAAAATCCAACAGAGTCCCTCTTGAGATAGTTCATTATATCATCAAGCTAAACCAAACTAAAAAAGTATTATCAAAAATATGTAAATTAATGGGTAGCGAAGAATCGTACAATAAGCAGAGTGTCGCTAAGGATGGAATATTTTATCTAAAACTGAAATCGCCTAAGAATAATTTTGGTATAAATATTCAAGGGGAATATCTTTTTACGGGAAAAGAACTTATTGAAAGCAATCTTGAAAAATCCAATAAAGGGTGCAAAAAGAAAAATTTTCAAATAAATCGATTGGATATTGTAAATATTAAATATCCTCCGAAAAAGACCGACCTGAACAAAGGAATCGGTCCTGTAGGAATTGTTTTTGGAAATAGTAGTAAACCTGTTTTTTCATCAAAAAAGCCTGCTTTCACACATTTTGGGAAAAAATTGTATGAATTAGTTAATAATCTTATCAACACAAAATAAAAACTTATGAAAATTTTATATCTTGCAGGACAATTTTATCCAGACCTTGCAGGAAGTTCAGTCACTAACACATTAATTGTGAGTGAATTGACTAAAATAGGTCATGACGTGACAGTGGTGGCTGGAAAGAAGAATACGATGTGTGGCCTTAGTAAAGAAAAAAAAATATTTCCCTTCCATCTAAAAAGAGTAAAAAATTATATTGAGTTTGCCAAAGGCAACGCTGGTTTCGTTGAACCTACTCGGGCAATTTATGATTTGATAACAAAAAATCAATATGACATTGTTCATGCCACGAGTTTTATGTCAATGTTAATATTATCATTAATGCGTCAAACGCTGAGACAACCAATAGTTTTTTCTTTTTGGAGTACTCCTATAATTGGACAAAGAGCACTGGGGCTATATCATGAGCCTGTATTAGATTTAGAGTTAGCAAGAAATATTATCTCCTTTAGAGCATTTGATAAAATAGTGCTTGGTAGTGAACATTATCGCAAGGCAGCAATTTCTTTGGGTGCAAAAGAAAAAGATATAAAAAACAATTTATTTAGGAATAAATATTGAAGAATTTAGAAAAAATCAACGTTTGCATTTTGACATTAATTTTTATTTTGATGGCAAAATAAAAGAACAAGACACTATCATCTCTTTACCAGGAAGGGTTGTGCAAAGGAAAGGCTTTATAGAAGCATTGGAGGCATTATCAAAAATTAAGAAAAAGCGTAATTGCAAGTTAATCATAACAGGAATGGCTAGACCCTACGACAAGAGATTTGCAAATCAAATTTTGAAATTAGCAAAAAAGCTAGGTATCCAAAAAAATTTACTCATTCCAAGCAAGCTAATACTGCGAAGACATTTGCCTTTAATTCTTAAACGCTCGAACATAGTAATTACTCCATCGTATTACGAAGGTCTCGGCCTAACAGCTATAGAGGCTCTAGCCGTAGGAAGGCCTCTTATTCTTACCAACGTCCCGGGACTTAACGAAATTGGTGTTCATGAGAAAAATTGTTTAATGATCCCACCTCAAAATTCAGACGCACTTGGTCATGCTATATTAAAATTGTTAAACAACAAACCCTTGGCGGAATATCTAGCAAAAAACGGAACTAAAAGCATTAAAATTTTTAACAATAAAAAATTTACACATAAATTAGAAAAAGTGTATAAAAATCTAATAAGATAACAATATTTACTAATCCTTATGTAATATTCCGATTAGGATCTTCTCTTTTTTCTTTGACTCTCCCTCTTTTTTTATTTGTAAAACCAAAACTTTTGCTATATTCTTGAGGAAGATGCTAGTTCGCAATGTCTTTTTTTATATTGTTTTGAACCACCCAATGAGAAAACCCACCAAACAAAAACCCCTGAAAGTCCTCTTCATTTCCGGAGAACTAATCGCCGGAGACCTGGCCTACCGACTCGTCCAAGAAGGTTGTGACGTGAAGCTTTATATTGAAGATAAAAGCCGAAAAGACTGTCTTGAAGGCATGGTCCCAAAAACAGAGGATTGGAAGAAAGAATTAAAATGGATAGGAAAGGACGGTCTCATTGTTTTTGATGACATCGGCTACGGAAAAATACAAGATGAATTAAGAGAAAAAGGTTACTCAGTCCTTGGCGGAAGCGCCGGCGGAGACCGCCTAGAAAAAGAAAGAAACTACTGCCAAAAAATCTTTTCCGTTTGCGGGATAGATCCGCTTGAAACCCATGACTTCGAGAACACTGACTCTGCCATCGATTTTCTAAACGAAAAAGAAAACAGGAGAGCTTGGGTTTTAAAACAAAACGGACACCACAGTATTTTCAATTACATCGGAGAAATGGATGATGGATCAGATGTACTAAGCCTTCTTCTAAGCTACAAAAAACACTTGAGAATCAACGTACCCTTGACCTTGCAAAAAAGGGTTCGGGGGGTGGAAATTGGGATCGCCAGATATTTCAATGGTAATGATTGGATTGGACCGATTGAATTCAACATTGAACACAAACAGCTGTGTAATGACTGCGTTGGACCATTGACCGGAGAAATGGGAACAGTTATTTGGTATGACAACAATGACAAAAACGTTCTCTTTCAAAAGACATTGGCCAAATTAAAACCCTTTCTAAAAAAAATTAATTTTAAAGGAGATTTTGACATCAACTGCATCATCAACAAAAGAAGAGTCTATCCCATCGAAGCCACTTCCCGCTTCGGTTGCCCCTCCACTCAGCTTCAAGACGCACTAAACCTTCCCCCTTGGAAAGCATTTCTCATGGCCATAGCAAAAGGAGAAAAATATCATTTGAGACACAAAGAAGGCTATGGCGTCATTGTTTCTTTGGCAATCCCCCCCTTCCCCTCAAAAGTAACTGATTTCTTTTACATAAAAGGTGCAGAAATAAAATTTAAAGGTAGAATTACTAAAAGCGAATTAAGCAAAATACATTTCGAAGAAGTTTCCTCCGAAGAAAAAGACGGGAAAAAAACCTATCACATCGCCGGCAACAACGGCTACATCGCCTATATTTCCTCTTCCAGTAAAACCATAAGCGGAGCCAGAAAAAAAGTCTACTCCATCGTCAACAAAATCATAATCCCCCGAGTTTTCTATCGAACAGATATTGGGAAGAGTTTTTATAAAAAAGATAAAAAATTATTAAAAAAGTGGGGGTGGTTATAAAAATTAAAATAAAAAATGATTGATTCTATTATCAACTGTAAAAATATAAAAGAAGCGGATGTGATAGTTTTATCTGCAGGATATGGACAATCTTTTACTTATAGAGGTGGTGCAGAAAATGGTCCATCTGAAATTGTAAAATGTCTACATGGTAATCTTGAATTTTTTGATAGATTTACTATGAATGAACCAATACAATTTTTAAAAATTTATCATCACGAATTAAAAAACATAAACAATGTCTCTTCTGAGGAAATGGTCAAGCAAATTTCTGATTTTAATCTTAAATACAAAGATAAATTTATAATAATGCTAGGAGGTAGCCATTCCGTGTCCAATGGTGCTTTTTCTTATTTTGAAAAATATAAAGATCCAACCAATATAACAATATTACAGATTGACGCCCATCCGGATCTTAGGGAAAACACGTTCGACTTTAAGGACACATCCGATAAGTTTGATCATGCATGTGTTATGAGAAGAGCTTGTGAAATGAGTTTCCAGACTGTTCAGGTTGGGATCAGAACATATTCTATTTATGAACGTAAATTTATTGTTAAAAATAATTTAAAGATTTTTGAATGGGGAAAGAAAAAAATACCTTCCATAAATGAAATTATAAAATCAATAAAAACAAAAGATGTTTACTTAACCCTAGACGTTGATGGTCTTGACCCTTCTCATACCCCCGCGACAGGAACACCAGTGCCTGGCGGTCTAGAATGGACATACACCCAAAGACTTCTCAGAAAACTAATTTTATCAAAAAACTTAATAGGTGCTGATATCGTTGAAGTTTCACCATTTAAGCATGACGTATTAACACAATATGCGGCCGCAAATTTATGCTACAACATAATGTCTTACAAAATCATGAAAGATAAGAAAATGCTTACTTTTTTTGAATAATAAGTTATTATATTTTTAAAGGTTAATAAAAAAACAAAAATGGAATATAACCTTGTTACAAATATTCAAAGTTGTTATATAGACGTTCCCTTGCTTCTCTATTATTCTCACGTCCCAACCGCTATAGTCTCGTTGGTATTAGCATTTTTTGTTTTTTTAAAAAACAGAAAACTTCTTGTTAGTAAAATTTTGTTATTTATAGCAATATTTTTTTCGTTATGGTCATTTTTTGATATAATTATTTGGATTAGTCCGGATAGCAGAAAAGTAATGTTTTTGTGGTCTATTGTAAATTTAATTGAAATGTTAGTTTCTGTTTTTACTCTTTATTTCGCATACGCATTTCTTGAGAAAAAAGACGTGCCTCTGAAGATTAAAATTTTTATTGGCACGTTATTATTACCTTTTATTCTACTTATACCCACAAAGCTCAATCTACCACAGTTTGTAATTGAATCCTGTGAGGCTCAGCAAGGTCCACTTTTAAAATATTATTATATTCTTGAAGCCTTCTTTTCTCTTTCTCTTATAGCCTATCTTATTGTAAAAATTATAAAAAACCATGAATCAGAGAGGGCTAAGACTATCTACTTTTCAATTGGAATAATTTTATTTCTTGCATCCTTCTCAGGGGCAAATATCATGGGAAGCATCTTAGAACAATGGGAAATTTTACAATATGGATTGTTCGGGATGATTGTTTTCCTTGCTTTTCTCTCCTATCTCATCCTCAAATACCAAGCCTTTGACATTAAAGTTCTTGCTACTCAATTTTTTATTGTTGCCTCTTGGCTTTTAATTGCTTCTCAGTTTTTCATCGGTGGGCAAAATCAGGAAAACCTCCTGCTTGCCGTCACGACGCTTCTTCTCACCACTGTCCTTGGTTACATCATTTTCCGTTCAGTAAAACAAGAGGTTGTTTTGGCTGAGGGAGTTCGGGAGTCTTCGGAGAAGCTTTTGAAGATTAATAGGAAGTTGGAGGAACTGGACAAGGCGAAGTCGGAGTTTATTTCGATTGCTTCGCATCAGCTGCGGACACCGCTGACTTCCATTAAGGGGTTCTCTTCCCTACTTTTGGAAAACACTTTTGGGAAGGTTCCGGAGAAACAGAAGGAGGCGATTAACAAGATTTTTGTTAATAATGAGAAATTGGTGCTTTTGGTGGAGGATATGTTGAATGTTTCGAGACTTGAATCTGGGAGATTGCAATATGATTTTGAGGAGACGGAGATTGTTCCTTTGGTTGGGGACGTGATTAAGAATTTGAAACTTTATGCCAAGAACAAAAAGCTTTATTTGAAATTCCAGAAGCCGGAGGAAAAATTACCTTTGATTTTGGCTGATCAGCGGAAGTTGTCGGAGATTATTGCCAACCTCATCGACAATGCCATTAAGTACACTCAGAAAGGTGGCGTAAGGGTCATGATTGAGAGTTTTGAGAGGAATCAGAAAGTTGGGAAGTTTGAGGGGACGGGAACTTTCGACCAAACTTGGATTCGAGTGAGAGTCAAGGACACTGGGATTGGAATGAAAGAAGAAGAAACAGTTTCAATTTTTGAAAAATTCAAGAAAGGTAATTATGCGGAAACCGAAGAAAACGGCACCCGCATCTCCGGCACCGGCTTCGGTGTCTATATCTCCCGCCAAATGACCCACGCTATGAACGGCAAACTCTTCGCCAAAAGCCCCGGCAAAAATAAAGGCAGCGAATTCATCCTGGAACTGCCAGGGATTAAGGAGAATGGGAAATAATAATTAAATTAATTTAATCATATGCTAAAAATAGTAACTTTAAGAAAAGACTATTCAAAACTTGAAGATCAAATTGTTAATTTTTATGCTCCAAAATATCAACATCCCTTCACCAAAGAAACTGTCAAAAACTCGGCTTTGATTTGTCTAGCTTTTGAAGATGACAAGATTGTTGGTGGGATAAGGGCTGTATCAGATTTAACAAGACATGCTTTGATTGTTGATCTTATTGTAGACAAAAGCTATCGTAAAAATAAAATCGGCACAAAATTACTTTTAGCTCTTTTAAAAGAGTTGAAAAAATGTAAAGTTAAAAACATCGGCCTCACAACAGAACCCGGAGTTGATTGGCTAGTCGACTTTTATCATAAACATGGATTTAAGCCCTTGAAAGGAAGTGTTTATTTGGAATTAGAGGATTAAACCAGAAGTTTTCATCCTACTCATTATTTTTATTGTTACTTTCGAACTTTTTATAAACTCTTTTCCACTGTAATTATGCTCCCCTCTTTAGTTTGAACATAACCTAGGTCCTGATAAAGATTGAAGGCTCTTTTGTTTTTTTTATAAAGTCCGAGAATAATTTTTTCAGCTTTTAACTTGC
>JAPLZG010000076.1 GCA_026395155.1 Candidatus Tayloriibacteriota bacterium
ACCTTTCTATCTTTGGTTAGGAGTAATTTTAGCGAACGTTGGAACATATTTAATTGTTACGACAATGGAGGTTTATAATAGCGGAACTTCTTTTGTTATTGCCTTATTTAGACCAATAACTACCTCGTATTCAATTTTAATAGGAGTTTCACTTTTTGTGTCAATTATTCCCATTTGGCTTTCTGGTACAAAATTTAAACGACGCAATTATTTTGGTTTTGGCATTCCAGTTTTATTGTTACTACCGATTCCTTATTTCATATGGCATAATTTTAATTGCACAGGTAAGTTTTGCAATCTTCTAGATATTTTTATGGTTTATGCCCTCGGATTAATGGCATTAATTTTTGTCATTTTTTATTTAATTGGAATTTATTTTAGAAAATGGAATATAAAAGTTATTTTATCATTAATATGTATTGAAGTAATTGTACTTATTGGTACAAGTATATTTCTTATGTGCACTTAAATTCGTCCTTAGAATTATTAAAAACTAGTGAAAGAACGGAATCCACCAAATCCACCCAATTATGTGATAGTTTTCCAGCGTCAGGTCCACAAATTGGGGATTGCTGGATGCAGGTTATAAAAGCAAATCCGAGTGTTGATGTTTGTTCATTATCTAAAAAAGAATATTCGAGGCAAAGCTGTTTGTTCTACATGGGAATACTTTACCGCGACACAAATGGTTGCGAAGGTGATTCACAATTAAGTTATAATAAAAAAGATGGCCCAACTGAGACTGCGCGGCTTGAACAATGTTGGGCAAATAAAGCCAAAATTTATCCAGGGTTAAATATTTGCAGTAGTCTTTGGACATATGAATGGAACCGAGAAAAATGTTCTGCTTTTTTTAAAACACTTTCTCAGTAAATAAGACATCTACTTATTGATGTTATATCCTACACAAGTTGCCCTCTTGTAGCCCATCTTCGGTAGTCCAAATTTATAGTCTGGGTCTTCCGCAATCTTTTTTAAATTTTCATTTATAGTATCTAATTGTGCGGTAGAATATTTTGGTCTAATAATAACAAAATTGTTCACTCTAATATCTAGCCAGTCACTTTTTGATAATGTTGCGATTTGTATTTCATCCTCGGGATTTTTTTCTGTGCCGACAGCTTCAACTATTTGATCATTGCCTAGATAAAAAGCTGAATGGGTAAAATATGGATGAATAAATTTATCAAATATCCATGTCCGTTCAGTTATATATCGGCGAATTAAAATATCACCAGGTAGTAGGGTGCAATCAGCTATTTTTCTACATGGTGATATTGTGCCAGACAAAAAAGTAGAGATTTGATTTTGAGATAATCTAAAAGTGTTTACATAAAATTTATAGGCAAAACTAATACTAAATATAAAAATAATTATGATAATTCCAATAGCAGATATTAGTGATAATTTTAAAAACGGTTTTTTAAACATCTATTGTATTATATTGGATAGATGACATTTATTCAATCTTTTAAATAATTATTTTATAGCCCGCAAGTCAAAAAACAAAAAAGAAAAGCCCGCCCGCATTCCTCCCCAAACCCCTCCTGCGGGCGGACAAAATCCCCAAATCAGAAATCCGTCTCGGAAAAGTGAAATCCAAATCCCCAAAAAATTGTTTTCACTTTTCCGAGTCCAAATCTAGCCCCGCCAACTGCCTGAATCCTTGAGGGCAGAACACCAGAAACAAAATTTTCTTTTCCATTTAAGAGAAACTTTTCTGCGCGCCAAATCTGAAAATGTTAAGAAAATTTTTTGTTTCTGATGTCCGCCGAGGTAGTCCGAGGCGGTTGGCGGGGCGTTCAGTCGCCCATTTTGTCTTTGAAATAAGTTCGAGCAAATGATATGATTACTGCACAAAAATAAGTTCCCTTTTAGGGAATTTTTTTGTGCCGGAGAAGGGACTTGAATTTTAGTAAAAAATAGGTGTGAGTCAGGGTCGAAAGTTTTTGTAAGAGACGACGAACAAAAAACTTGTGACCAAGTCCCATCTTTAATTTACCTCTCCCTTAAAATATTTTTTATGCTAATATCTAAACATGTCCACCAAACCCAAAATAATAGTCGTCCTCGGCCCGACTGCCACAGGCAAAAGTGATGTTGCTGTACAACTCGCTAAAACTTTCAATGGTGAAATAATTAGTGCTGATTCTAGGCAGGTCTACAGAGGAATGGACCTTGGTTCAGGTAAAATCACTAAAAAGGAGATGTCTGGTATTCCCCACTATCTTTTAGACATTGTTAAGCCTCAAACATATTTTTCAGTCGCTAAATACAAAAAATTTGCTGATAAGGCGATAGAAGAAATTATAAAGAAAAACAAAACTCCGATTATTTGCGGTGGAACAGGTTTTTATATAGATAGTATTGTAAAAAATATTACTTTTCCTGAAGTATTGCCAAATCAAAAACTTAGAAAAGAACTTGGAAAAAAATCTGTTGAGAAACTCTTTCATATGCTTAAAAAACTAGATCCAAAAAGAGCAAGTGCCATAGATAAAAATAATCCTGTAAGACTTATAAGAGCTATCGAGATAGCTAAGGAGATAGGTTTTGTTCCAGAGATAAAAGAGTTACCTCAAAAATATGATTTTATTTTTATCGGACTAGACCTACCTGATCAAGTCTTGAAAGAAAGAATTTCTATTCGTCTCATAAATAGAATAGAGGCTGGGATGATAAAAGAAATAGAAAATCTACACAATGCCGGTGTGTCTTGGAAACGCCTAGAATCTTTTGGACTTGAATATCGTCAAACTGCCCTATTTTTACAAAATATAATAGGTCTTGAAAAGATGAAAGAAAATCTTAACAGAGAAATATGGAATTTTGTAAAAAGGCAAAGAACGTGGTTCAAGACCAACAAAGAGATCGTTTGGATAAATCCGCTTAAAAAAAGTGATATAATTGAAGCTAATAAACTAACAAAAAGATTTATCTATGAGAAATAAAACTTGCCCTTTTATAAATTCACCTAATTTAAAAAATAAACTAACAAAATAATAATTATGATTAACTCGACACAAGCAGATAACAAAAATCAGCCAATTTATAATTGGGTAACTGAAACATTAGGTTGGTATGGCGTGGTCGCGGTAGTTCTTGCATATGCATTACTTAGTTTCAAGATATTAAATAGTGATTCTCTTCTATTTCAAGGACTAAACCTTACGGGTGCTATCGTATAATTTGGGCAATAATTGCACTTATAGCGATAGTAAAAATATTAATTTAAGCAGAAGCAATAATTTTTTCTACTTTAATCAAAATCGCGCCTTTTGCTGGTAATCCAGAGTTTTCTTTCATTTCTTCAACAAACTTTTTCCACTTTCCTTCTGTAAAATACTCAGCTTTACCGATTATTTTGTATCCTTTCAAATCTCTGTTCCAAACAACCAAACAAACATTTTCGTTTTGTAAGATATCCATTTTTGTTTGATTCATATAGTTATCTGTAATCAAAACTTCATTATCAAAAACCACCTTCACAAAAGCAACACCAATTACATTCGGTTTATTATTTTCTGTAACTGTGGCAAAAGCCACAGGATTATTTTCTATAAGTTCCTTTATCTCCAATAAATTTATCATGCGGGGGATGTAGGAATCGAACCTACACTAAAGCGTTTGGAGTGCCTTGTGATACCATTTCACTAATCCCCCTGACCAATGAATATTAGCATAGAAAATACAAAATATAAACTCAAAATTTCAGATAAATCTAATTACAACTCTGCCAATAGCGAGCGAAGCTGAGCGTTTAAAAAGCCTTACGGAGGCGAATTTTCGCTTTTGTGCACTAGCGAGCGAATATATTTTCTGAACGAGTTAGTGTAGTAAATTTAGAAAATTAATGAATCTTTTAGAAAAATTAAACTGTTTGACGAGTCTGCGAGGAGTTTTTGATTTTTCGTATAGAAAGATGAATATAATTTTCAAATTTACGAAACGCTTTAGTGAAGAAAATAGTATGAGCGAGCTTATTTCCCCGACCCCCTTTAGTAAATGGTGTAAAAAGAAAAAGAATTAAAAAAGTAATCCTTGAGGGGATTACTTTTTTGATTCTTTATGAACAGTGTTCTTTTTACACCATTTACAAAACTTCTTGAGCTCTATTTTACGCTCAACTTTCTTTTTGTTCTTTCTGCTCCAGTAATTGATTCTTTTACAATCTTTACAGGCGAGTTTTATTAATTGGACTTGTGACATGATTGATTTTTAATGAACGAAGTGAATATAAAAATAATCACCCCGTCAAATTATTATAAAACAATAAACATACAATTCATAATTTCTAAAAACCCAATTTCATACAGAACCTAATTAATATCTATTTGACTGGGGTCAGTAAATTAAAACGTACGATTACTAATATAGCCTAAAATAACAAAATATGCAACTATAATTTTTTGAAGGAAAGACCTCAAAATTACCAGAGAGGACTCTCCTTGAAAAAATTTACTTCTACAGCTCACTCATTTCTGGAACGATAGTCTTAGCCTTCCATATCTTCTTATGCATTGTTTCCCATATTTCACTAAGTTCCAAACTCTTGAGAAGCTTGAGGACAATTATAGCTGAAACAATACCCATTATCCCTGCACAAAGACCTTGTAAAAATATTCCAATGAGTGTATTTATATTAAAGACATTATCAAAAATATTTAAACCAACGTAAGCAACAAATCCCATTATTATAGACGCAGAAAAACTTTTAAAGAGAGTATTCAAAAGTGTGGATGAAAAACTATTAAATTCCCTTCCAAAAGTAATCCAAAGAATAATACAATTTATTATCTGAGCCAAGGTAAAACCGAAGGCAAGCATAAGGACTTCGGTTCCTAAAATATCATCAACTCTAAATAAGTTTTCAACAAAATATCTAAACATAATTGATCCTTCAAAAATTTTTACAAACATAAAAGAAAAAGATATAGAAAAAATACCAGTCAGAAGACTTGTATATAAAGACTTTTTTGTATTGCCCATTGCATAATAACCTCTTATAAAAAGAAGTACTAAAGATTGTGCTGTGACGGATAGTGCAAAAATTGCAAGTGCAGCAGCAGTGAGCTTTGTGCTAGACCAAGAAAATTCTCCTGCTCCATATATTGTTCTGACGATCTGAGCTCTCAAAACAACAAATAAAATGCTGATAGGAATAGACCAAAAAATAATATGTCTTGCTCCAGAAACTATATGAGAAATAAATTTATCTTTTGCACCAGAAGTGAAGAAATGTGAGAGTGTTGGAAATGCGGCTATAGAATAGCTAACACCAATTATTGAAAGAGGAACAGATTGAAGATTTGTGGCAAAATTAAAAACAGAGATTGACCCCTCCTTCATAAAAGATGCAATACCTAAAAGAACAATAGTTGAAATTTGAGTCATTCCAAGGGTAATTGTCCTCGGTATCGAAATTAATATAACACTTTTGATTAAATTGAAATCAAAACTAATTGGCCAAAATTTAAATAAACCACTTTTGACAACAAAAGGAATCTGAATTAATAAATGCAACAAAGCACCAAAAATAACACCATAAGCTAAGCCGTAAATACCAAAAATAGGATAAAGAAAAAAGATTCCACAAATTATTCCTATATTATAAAAAAGTGGACAAAGTGCATAAATAAGAAACCTTCTTCCAACCTGAGTAATACTTGCAAAAAAGTTTGATAAGCCAAGAAGTATTGGTGACAATAAAAGAATTCGCGACATATTTATGATTTCTTGTTGCGAATTAATCCCTTTGAAAATGTGAGAAACTAAAAACGGCATAAGGAAAAAAACAATAATACTTGTAAAGATAATTAAAATAGAAAAAAAAGAAAAAATACTACTAACAAACTTTTTCCCTTCTTCTTCTGACTTGCCAAATTTTTCTATAATAAAAGGAACGAGAACTGAAATAGATACAAGCGAAGCTACTGTCGCAAAAATAAAATCAGGGATTCTAAAAGAAGAATAATAAATATCCAAAATGTGTCCTGCACCAAAAGATGAAGCAAAAAATCTATCTCTTACAAGAGCCAAGATTTGAGAAAGAAAAGCAAAAAAAGCTAAAAGATATGCAGCTTCATGAAGCCCATTTATCTCTCTATTAAAAATATTAAAAAGACGTTTAACCATTTACCCTATAAAGTTTTTAATTTTAATAATGCGACTTTTAAATGCTTACTCTATTAAACCAGCTGTGTTTCAATAAATACTATGTGACCTTTGGGAAAAATTTTATTGGGTGAACCCTATAAAGTTTTTAATTTTAATAATGCGACTTTTAAATGATTACTCTACTAAACCAGCCGTGTTTCAATAAATTACTATGTGATTTCTGGGAAAAACTTTATTGGGTGAACCCTATAAATCTCTTACTAATAAAAAAGTTATTTGCGACTTCTTTCATAATAACCTTTGTTGATTTTGTT
>JAPLZG010000035.1 GCA_026395155.1 Candidatus Tayloriibacteriota bacterium
GAGGGTACGAAGCTTTATTATCTTACTACGAAAAAGTTGCTCCGCATCTTAATGAACCGCTGTATACGAGACCCGTACGTACAGTGGTGTGAGAGGCGCACTCCGTCAGCTAATTACTGGCGGAGCCGTCTACTCAATTAGCGTTTCGTTATTCTATTTTCCTGCAGCAATATACTTCTTCTCAATAAATTCTTGAACTGATTTTCCATTACTCAATACATCAACTATTTCTTCAACTTCGATAGGAACAATTAAGATATCGTCTTTTGAATTCCTCAAATCTTCATCAAAAAATGTTTTTGCATATCCTAATCCTGAAATAAAAAAGCCAAGTTTTGCTCGACCTCTTCTGTTCACTAATTTTTCTCTAAATGCTACATATTCATTCTTGCCAGCTTTTTTAGTTGTCCAGTTTTTACATTCCGCAAGAATTAACGTGCTTTCTGATTGCCAAATTCCTTCTGATGATTTATTTAATATTACAAGGTCTATTTCTTCTGTTTTTGTTCTTTGTCTCTCAATAATTTTCAAATCTTTTATTTCAGAAAAAAACCTTACCGTTAATTCTTCTAATAATTGTCCCTTTTCATTTTTTTTCTTTTTGTCTGTAGTTGCAATGTTCAGCCGGTTAATTAGTTCTGGCAACTCAAATAATCTGGAATTTGAATATTTCTCAGTAATACTGCTAATATATAGCCCTATTTCTTCTTGAGCTAAATTTAATTTGTTGTCTATCCACTCCATTACATTTTTAGCTTCATTAAAAGCTTCAATCAGTTTGCCTGCTTGTGAGTTCAGTTCGATTGTGAAATACAAGTGACACCAATCACCATCATCTTCAAATTCTATGTCGGATATATCTTTAAATTCCGAAGACCTAAATTCAGCTAATCTTTTCATTAAATCCATATGGTACATTAGTCCCATTGGATAATCCCAGAATTTGCGATACCAATCCAATTGAACGTAAGCACAAAGAATTTCATTTTTAAATCCAAACCGACCTTCAAATTCTACTAAATAATGACCTTCATTGTTCTGGTTTGATATTTCTATTTCACATTTCTTTGAAATGTCAGCTATTTCAATTTCAGAAGCCTCTATTTTTGAAAGATGTACTTCATATTCATTCTCAAATAATTTCATAAGCTATGTTTTCTGACGAAACGTTTCGTCCAAGTGTTGAAATCTTCAATTGATAAATCTCCTTTTACATAATTGCAATGCTTACAGCAAGCAACGCAATTTTCCTTGGTGTATCCCACCTTGTTATTAACTCTGTCAATACCGTTTGGACCATTTTTCCCGCAATAATGACATTCTTTTTCAGTAAGTGAATCAAATTCCGTTTCCGAAATCATTTTTTCTTTTGGAAAATTTTTCTTCGCCCTTTCGTTGTAACTTTTATAGTTTGGAGGGTTTTTAGCATAGTCTAAAGTGTGAGCCATAGTTTCTCGGTGGTTTTTTTATAATGAACGCTAACGTTTTGCGTGCAGGCGATCGTAACCCTGTGTTGCGCCTGCGGCAGGGTTATGGCGCTTGCACGCTGTTAAGGGCTGGCTTATTCCTTTATTATCTTAAATGTTTGTTTCAAATTCTCACCAACTCGGAACAGATAAA
>JAPLZG010000132.1 GCA_026395155.1 Candidatus Tayloriibacteriota bacterium
ATAAAAATTATTAATAATAAATAGTATAAATATGTCAGAACAAAAAGTTAATTTAAAAGAGTCTTTAAGTAAGTTAAATAACATAGTTGAGTGGTTTGATACACAAGAAGAAGTTGATGTTGAGATTGGCTCAGAAAAAGTTAGAGAAGGAGCGGAATTGATAAAGGTTTGTAGAAAGAGACTGACTGAAGTAGAAAATGAATTTAAAGAAATACAGCGAGAAGTAGATAAGGAGTAATTATTCTTTATGATAAGACGAATATAAAAACCTCCTAAATAGGAGGTTTTTATATAGCCACTCGTGCTAGCTGTACTCTGTGCGCCCAGTAGGAATCGAACCTACGACCATCTCCTTAAAAGGGAGTTGCTCTACCAACTGAGCTATGGGCGCATATTAAATTGTCTCGAAAATAAACAACTATTACATATCAAACATTCAAACATAAACTATCAGGCTCATAGCGAAGTTGCTAACTGCCTGTCCGCCTGAATTCAAATTCTGATTTGAATTTGGAGGAAGCTATGGGCGCATAAAGTAACAGGGTAAATCTAACAGAAAAATGTCTAAAATACAAATGAATTATTTATGTAGTCACAAATAATTTATGCAGTCCCGTAGCAATTTCATTGGATTAAAATACAAAATAAGATAATTTAAATACACATAATTTAATAGAAAATATTATACCCGTCCGTAAAAATTTGCTACTGGGATAACAAAATAAAACATATTATGTGTCCTATCCTCGCAACAAAGTTGACGAGGTATTAGGCACATAATACCATGGATGTTTTTTCGGTATAGGAATGGTCCTCCGACCATTCAGAACACAGCGCGTGTCCTCACCATCGCAGACGAGGCGTTCGGACATCGCTCTCCGATAAAGACAAAATGTCTAATCCGTTTGACTTTTATTATAATCTGTCATAGTATTCTCACTTGTTGCGGACGAGTTGTCTGTGGCACTTGCAAGCTAGTCTTGTGAGTTGTTCTTTCGTTAGAAGTAGGAGAAGGGTTGGTCTATATGGCAAAACCATGTTTTCACGCGTCGTTTAAGTCTGTCTTGAATATCATGACAGGCAAGAATGTCTTCGACGACGAGGGTACTAAAAAGGAGGTTCAGCAAATTGTCCAAGAAATGACCGGTCTGTCGCCCGACAATCCGTTGTTTGTTTCGAAGATGAGTCTCGTGCGTGAATCTTTTTGCAAGAGATTCAGGGAAATTTGGGACAACACAAGGAGGGCTCAGGTCACTTCTTTTGCGAGAAGCCTGGAAAGATACGCACGAGGTAGTGAGGATTACTGTCGTGTCGTAGATAATTGGCTGCTCAATATGCAGGCCAATGGTTTCCGAGATCTTGTTCTTGAACCGTTCGAAGACGGTTCGGAAGTACACCGTGAGATTAAGGTGAGAGTTCGTCATCATGATGGCATCACCAAACACAAGCAGGTTCTGCCGGCTGCTTGATCTGGATTGAAATAATATCCAGACAAAACCCCGAGTCGCTCATTATGAGCTTCTCGGGATTTTTTTATTTTAACGAATGAATATACCAATATACGAATTATTCGAATGATACCCGCCCGACTGAACGAAGATATTTTAAGTCGTTCGGGCAGGCAAATTGTAATTAACGAATTTCATACGAATAGAAACATAAATGAACACCATGGTGTCTTTTTTACTAAAATCTATAATCTAAAGTCTAGTATCTATTTTATAGTCCAGTTATATCAAAAGCAAAAGCTCCAGCACCAGAAAAAATTAAAGATAAAGAAATAGCAAACATCAAAACATAAAAAGGCAGATTTCTAACTTCTAAGGTTTCTTCTCTGTATTCAATAATTGCTTCACAAAGAAACATAACTGAAAAGATAATCGCTACTATTTGAGTATAGCCACCTAGTATAAGCATAAGTCCGCCGATTATTTCTATATAAGCAAGTGCTTTTACAAAAAATCTTCCCGGATGAAAATGTATTAATTCAAAAAGCTTTTGCCATCTTAATTTTTCCTTACGTATTTTTAAATATCCAAGATCTATTGCTATAAAACCAAGAATAACTCTTAAAATAAGTGGTGCTAAAACTCCGAATGTTAAAAGCTCTGGAAATGTATTTAATATCATCTTTAAATTATACTATAATAAAATTAAAATTCAAAATTAATAATAATACCAATATACGAATGATACGAATACAACGAATAAATACAAATAAATACAAAAGAAGAAAATTGACTAGGTCCGGCTTAGTCTTAACTATATTTTTAATTTTTAACTTTAATTTTAAGACATTGTTATAAAACCCCAAAGTGAACCATGGTTCACTTGGGGATTAGATAATCCGCACATCTACGCTATAGCGTAGATGTATAGCTGAGTTATTTTGTAGAAATTTATTAGTTATTCTGCTATATTGTTTAAATGAATAAGAAAGTTAAAAAGATTGTTGTTTTGGACAATATTCGTAGTGTTTTTAATGTTGGCTCTATTTTTAGAACATCAGACGCTTTGGGTGTCGATAAAATATATTTATGTGGATGCACACCAGCTCCGAAAGATAGATTTGGCAGAGATAGGAAAGATTTATCTAAAGTTGCTCTCGGTGCTGAGAAAAATATTGAATGGGAATATTGTAATACTACTGAAGAAGCTATAAAAATTTTGAAAAAGGAAAAAGTTCAGATTATTGCGCTTGAACAAGCAGAAAATTCTGTTGATTATAAAAAAATAAAAATAAAATGTTCAACCGCGATAGTTTTGGGGCTGAAATACCGATGAAGGGTAAAAAGGAATCATTGAATGTTTCGGTGGCTTTCGGTGTTGCAGGATATAATTTTTGGGGAGAATGTCGAATATAGAATATTGAATGTAAAAAGTGAGAGATATTGACGGCGCGTATCCTCGCGGCGTCAGCATTATTCCAATTTGTAAAAAATCTAATTAAGGTTATGATATTTATATGAATAAAATTATATTAATAATAAAGAAAGTTTTACCAAAAGGATTAATGAAAAAGATTTTACCAGTTTATCATTATCTTTTACCTTTAATTGGCGCAATAATTTATAGATTCCCGTCAAAAAAAATAAAGGTTGTGGCTGTTACTGGTACAAAAGGGAAAACATCAACTGTAGAATTTATAAATGCTATTTTGGAAAAAGCAGGAAAGAAAACTGCACTCGCGGGGACATTACGTTTTAAAATTGCTGAAAATTCAAAACCAAATTTGTATAAGATGACAATGCCCGGGAGATTTTTTATGCAAAAGTTTTTGAGAGATGCCATAAAAGCGGGTTGTGAATATGCCGTGATAGAAATTTCTTCAGAAGCTGTAAAACAATATAGAAATAAGTTTATAGATTTAAATGCCTTGATTTTTACGAATCTTGCGCCAGAGCATATAGAATCTCATGGTTCTTATGAAAAATATGTGAATGCCAAACTTTCAATTGCAAAATCTTTGGAAAAATCCAGAAAGCCTAATAAAGTTATTATTTCAAATATTGATGATGCAGAAGGACAAAAATTTCTTGATATAAAAATAGATAATAAAACTGGATATTCACTTTCTGAAGTCAGTGACATTTTTCTTTCTGAAAACGAAACAAAATTTACTTATAAAAATATTCAATTTGAAACAAGAATTTTGGGTAAGTTTAATATTTATAATATTTTAGGTGCAATCAAATATGCAGAAAGCGAAAAAATAGATTTGGAGATTGTGAGAAAATCTTTATCTGAAATGGAGGAAATAAAAGGGCGCGCACAAAAGATTGAATGTGGTCAAGATTTTAAAGTGATTGTTGATTATGCTCATACCCCGGATTCACTAAAAGCTATTTATGAAACATTCCAAAATAGTAAAAAAATTGCAGTATTTGGAAGTTGTGGTGGCGGACGTGATAAATGGAAAAGAAAAGAAATGGCAGTAATTGCCGATAAATATTGTGAGGAAATAATTCTTACGGATGAAGACCCTTATGAAGATAATCCGATGGAAATAGCTTTAGATTTAACAAAATATTTTGTAGCAAAAAAGCCAGAAATAATTCTGGATAGAAGAGAAGCAATAAAATCTGCAATTAAAAAAGCAAAAATTGGTGATGTTGTGATAATAACTGGAAAGGGGACAGATCCTTATATAATGCGAGCGGGAGGCGTGAAAGAAAAATGGTCTGATGCGGAAGTTGTGAGAGAAGAATTGCGGAAGCTTTTAGCTAGTAGCTACTAGTGAAATCTCTATGGCAAGGTCTGACCTTGCTGTAGGGGTATATAATTTCACCTCCTTCCCTCGAAGACTCGATACTCCTCCAAACACACCGCCCCGGTTCGCCGACTCACCACCCCGCCTTAACT
>JAPLZG010000004.1 GCA_026395155.1 Candidatus Tayloriibacteriota bacterium
TATATTTGTCTTTCTTTATGTTTAATTGCTTCTATGCCATCTTTTGATTTTGCGAGTGCAATTAAGTCTTCTCCTGTACTTTCAACAACCCATCTATGACTTTCGTAAATCTCTAAGTTCGGTAAATTTTTAAAAATTATATCTTCTTGTAATATTTCAATATTAATAATTCCTTTTTCTTTTAGCTCCATTCTTTTTAAAGTAGCTCCAAAAGCACTGGCTATGATTTCAAAACCAAAACATATTCCAAAGATTGGTTTTTTAGACTCTTTGATTAATTTAAATTCTTTTTGTAATAATTTTTCATTTCCGATAACAGGAAATTTACTGCCTCCTGAAAGAATTATTAAATCAAAGTTGTTTATTTTTTCTAAATCAATTTCTGAAAAAGATATAATTGTCAGGTTGTGTTCAGAAAATAGCTGTTTTAAATTATTTAAATAGCTTGTGCTATTGTCTATAATTAAGATTTGTTTTTTGTGCATAAAATATAGTTTTGCAGAAATTCTACTTTATATTTTTCCCAAAAGCATTCCATGGTAATTTTATATTAACTTCAGGAAAAAAATTATTTAACACCCATTGTACGTAAGTATTACTGTTTGTGCTGATTAATAAATATTTTTTAATGTATGGATAATTTTTTTTACTTGTTTTAATAAAATCAATTATTCTTTTTGCTACCTCTCCCTCAATTTTCGATAATATTTTACTTTGCCATTGCCACTTTGTTACAAAAGGAATAATTTCAATCCCAGTAAATGGTAAATAATGATTTAAATGTAAGTGTCCTAATGTTTTATCTCTATTCTTCCTAAACAAAACTTCCCATCTTGAAATTTTACCTTTTTCGTTGCATACAAGCCATGGATGAATAGCAAGGCTAAAAGGTATGTTAGCGTGACAATATAAGACAAAAACTTCGTATTTCTCTGGATTAATTAAGTTGTTTTGAGCAGTGTTCATTTTTTTAAAAAATAACTATAACTCTCCTTTAACTTCTAGCCAAAATCTTTCAAAAAATGCTTTCATGAATTCATGACGCTCTTTAGCGATTTTCTTCCCTGTACTGGTAATGACTTTATCTTTTACATATTTTAACTTAATCTCATACTCTAAAATTGCTGAATCTTCTTTTGTGAAGTCATAATTTTTATCAGATTTAGCTAATCTTTTTTCATTTCCAGTATATAAATTACCAGAACCAGCATTACCAGCAAACAAAAAATCTCTTGCCACACCAACGGCACCTATAGAATCTAGTTTATCAGCATCAAACAGAATTTTTGCCTCAATGGTTTTTGGCATGATATCAAAATTTACTTATCCACAAATTTACTCGCCTTGATTTTCTATAGTTTATCTGCCATACTTATTGTTGTAAGAGTAATCTTACTAATCACGCGGTCCCACCAAAAGTGGGATTTTCGCTTTTTATGTAGGTTCTCTTTTTAATACTATTGATATATCTTACCAGCTTTATAATTATTAATAATTAACCGTGTTCCTTCAAACATTTTGTCTGGCAAATTTTCAAGACTAAACCATTTCCACTCTTTACATTTATGTGGTTCCATTAATCTTGGTTCACCACCTTTATATTTTGCCATAATACCAATATTCAAATAATGCTTATTATCAGTTTTGATATACTTTAATTCGTCAGCAACTGATATTAATTCAAACTCATCAATATCAAGTCCAGTTTCTTCTTTTGTTTCTCGCTTAGCTGTTTCAAAGATAGTTTCACCAAAATCTAAATGTCCACCAGGAAAACACCATTCACCATCACCGTGCGAACCAATTCGTTCTCCAAGTAAGACCTCGTTATTATCGTTCTTGATTAAAACGCCTACTCCTACTTTTGGAAATGGTTTATCGTTGGTCATAAAATTGATTTAGTTTTATTTAATTATAAAAATTACTTTAAAATCCCTAATCTTTCTATACCGTGTTTTTTAAATTCGTTAGCATATTTTTCCTCAATCATATTGTATCGTTTAAAAAATTCTTCTATGCTCATTTTACCTATAGCCTCATCTCCATGAGTTTGTTCTAAGTCTCTTGTGGAAAAATGTCGTATTAATTCTTCCCAAAATGTTTCGTTGTCATATTCTTCTTGGAAATCAGTTACATCAGTTTCTTCAAATTGCTTGGTAGGAAAATTTTTCTCATCAGCATATTCATTATAACCAAATTCTTTAGCAAAAGAAAATATATAGCGTTCTACTTCGTCATATTCTTTAATAGTTTTTTCTCTTTGAGCATTTATCATCCAATTACCAAGATAAGCCATTTTTAAAAGTTGTAAATATTGTTTCTTTGTAAAATTTATTTTCATAAAATTAAAGTTAATAAATAATAATATTATTATTTTACATCCCCA
>JAPLZG010000038.1 GCA_026395155.1 Candidatus Tayloriibacteriota bacterium
GAAGCCTCACAATGACGCCCCAAAAAATACACACGATATACAAAAAAATCCCCATCGAGCCATGTACAGCTCGATGGGGAAAAATCTCTTCACACTCTCAACTCTAAAGCACACCATTTACAATTTGAGCAGAGGCTGAAAAATGGGCTAGGAACAACCCCAACTCACGTTCGAAAGCTTGTCCGCTTTCTGACGAATGAGCAAAATTGTCATAACCATTTTCCGGTTGGTACTTATGATAGAAATATCCTCGCAAAGTATGAAAACTTGCCCTGCTAGAGTTTGTGCTTCCAATTATCTGGCGCACTCTCTCTATCACGTCTTCTTCCTCAAGTATCATGATAGATATCAAACCAGAACTACAAAATGTTGCATGTCGAGTAAGATCTGGCTCCCCAACATGTTTGTAAAATTCTTTGAAAAAATCTATGGGCATTTGGTGAAGCCCATAATCTTCAACTATTTTTACTCGACTGAAAAACAAATTGCATGCAGTTTTTACTTCATCATTCATCGTCATATTCGGCTTGAAGAAAACGAGAGTTCAGCTTTTCATAAGTCCTCCTTCGATTTTTTCTATCTACTATCTATAATAGTAATACATCAATTGACATATATTGTCAATGAAAATAAAAACCTAATTGATAAAGTTATTCAGCTTTTTTCTTTGGATAAAAAGTGGCTAATTCATTAAACCAGCCTTTGGCACATTCGAGTAAAGTATTCATAAAATTTGTATCTGAAAATAATTCATCAAATATTTGTGCGAATTGTTCTTCTCGTTCATCTCTATCTTTTGTGTCTTTTTTTATTCCTTTAATTTTTTCTATAATTTCTTCAAAGCCAGAAGCTTCCAATAATACGTCTGAATCTTTTCGAACAGTTTTTGTAAGGAATTCTCTGACATTATCGTCACTTACTGCCGATGGCCTTTCATTGAGAGTTGCCCAACGCTGATAAAAGAAACCACCCCTTTTTGTTAAGTTATAATCTTTCATTATCTTATCAAAATCAAGCCCAGATTCTTCCATAATACTTCTCATCTGCTCTCCCATTTCTGAATCAATATTTCCTTGTTTTAGTGTAAAAACACTTGGAGAAATAACACCAAAAGATATTAGGACAAATTCACCGATTGAGTTTAAAAAACTTTCTTTATATTCTTCCGATAAACGAGAGACTGCTACACCCTCACACTTATTAATAAATCTCTTCACTAATCTTTCTGATTCAAAAAGTTTAAATTTTCCCAAAAGAGCAGATTCTTTTATAAAATTGGATACTGTTTCATTCTTGTCATTAATTTTTACATTTAAGATTAATTTAACTAAATCAATAATCGTAGCTATTTCTGTTCTCATCAATTCAACTACTTTTTTAGCATGTATATACATTGATATTTCTCTAATAAGCCCAGATTTATCATCGGTAACAGCAAGCGATCTTTCATCATCTTTCATATTTTTTTCTGCGATCTCAGGGTTATTATAAGCTACACTGAAAAAATGAAAATCTACATCAGTTATTATTTCAGTATTTCCACTGTCTCCTGAAGAAATTTCAAACTTTCCAAAATGCATATTATATACATATTCAAGGATAAAATCTGTCATCGTCTGTTTTTCACCAAAAGCTAAAACATCTAGATTATTTAAAACTTGTTCAGTAAAACTATCATCAGCAATAAGTATTGCTAAACTTTTACGAAGACTTTCGTTACTAATATTATTTACAGCCTGTTCTAAAAGTTTTTTTAATATTTCTTCTTTTTTACCATTAGGCGGGAAAGAATCTTCCAAAGAATCCATAAGCTGAACCAATTTTTGGTCTAATAACAAGCGTTGTTCAATTGATAAAGATTGAGTTTGTTCTTGATACATTCCTAATCCTTGTGAAAGTTCTAAATTCATATTATTAATAAAAACTATCAGCTATCAGCTATGTCAGAATTCAGGGTTGATGGTCTTTTTTCCGCAATTGTCTTAATGAGTTTAAAATCAGTTTCGCTGAATTCCTCTTGAAGCTTCCCTTCCGAACTTTTCATATTTCTCAAAAGTAAAATTGCGCGCATTTTATGAAGAATGAGTTTAAAATATAAAAGAATATCAATATTTGCAGAAACAGCTTTTGAAATTGCACCAAGTCCGAGCTCCAAATTATTTTCATCTATCGCGCGAATGAAATCATTTACAGTTTCCGCTTTTGGAGCACCTGCAACAAGTTCAACTTCTTCCACAGAAATTTTGCGATCACTTGAAGAGCTAATCACCTTTTGTAAAATACTTTGTGTATCACGGAAAGAGCTATCTCCAAGTAAAGCAATAAGATCTGCTGAAGCTGGCTCAAGAATATAACCTTCTTTCTTTGCAATAACCATCGCAACAT
>JAPLZG010000050.1 GCA_026395155.1 Candidatus Tayloriibacteriota bacterium
ATTTTTTATCTTATCAATCCTAATTTTGAAATAATTTAACATATTTAATTCTTAGCTCAACTCCGTTCCCTCTTTTATAAAATCAGGTACTTCCATAATGGCGAGATTGTCATCATTTTTCACAGCTAATATCATCCCATTACTCATAAGACCCATAAGAGGTCGTGGCTCAAGATTGGTCACAAAAGCAACTTTTTTACCAACCAAAACCTGATTATTTGGAAAATAAAAGGCAATTCCAGAAACAATTTGTCTTATATCTTGAGATTCGAGAGCCCCATCAGTAGGATTTTTTGGGCCAAAGCTTACTGAAAGTTTTAAAAGCTTTTCTGAACCGGGTACTTGTTCAACAGTTAAAATCTTTCCAACTTTCATTTGAACCTTTTTAAAATCAGCATAAGTTATCATTGAAGCTGGGGAGGTCTCCAAATCTTTTTTCATATTTTTCTTTTCTTCCTCACTCTTTTTCTTTATTTCTTGTCTATTTCTCTCCTTATCCATATATGTTTGAAGTATTATTGAGGCTGCAGAAGCATCGAGCATATCTGTCTTACCAAAAGTATTTTCAACTTGCAGAGATGTCATAAATTCTGGCTCAAGAAATATAGGAACCTTGATTGCATTTCCCAATTCTCTTTTAAAAACAATTATTTTAGGGTTTATTTTATTATCTTCTCCTTTATTATTTTTTGATTCACCTATTACAATTGCACCAACCTCATTTTCAATACAAAATTCAACAATTTTCTTAATTAAATCTTGATCATTTTCAAAGACAACTTTTGGGAAAGCCACTGTCGCTTCATTATCAGAAACTGCTACCCCTACTCGTTTTTCACCATAATCTATACCTAAATATTTAGTCATCCCGTTAGAGATAGGAAATGCCGGTCCAATCAGCACTTACTATCGTATTTTGTTAATTATTTATAATGTTTAATAATGTCATGTTTGCAATCCGTTTCCGTTTTCATCTCTAACGGGATTACCACATCATATATTACACTATTTTAAGAAAAAATGTTATTATTAACCCGTTAAAGTTTTTACTGACGTGTTGAAAATGAGAAGTAGTAGACGCACCTTTTTAAACAGATGAGTCTGAATTAAAAACTTCCGAATCATTTAACCTCAACACATTTTCATCAGCAAAAATTTTCTCGGGTAAATATGCAACATTTTCATCAGTAAAAATTTTCTCGGGTAAATGGACTCACAAACATTAAATGACACGTTGGTTGCATACATATCAGCAAATCCATGGATAATTCCTGTTTTAATTTGGTCAATCATCTGGAAACTAATTGCATTATGGAAGGCAGTTAAAAATAATCATCTAACTGTTTTTATAGTTTTAGCATTCTTAAATACTCTTGGAATAGCAGAAATAGCTTATCTTCTATATCTTTATTATTTTAAAACAAAAAAAAATAGATTAGTTATTTAAACACCCTTAAGGGTGTTTTTCAATGATTGACATTGACTGTATAAAAGATAGGATTACACAAGTATAAACTCGGGTTGTCCGAGTAAAAACCGTTATTTTACGGCAAAAGTTCTTTAACTTTAAGGAGACAGACATTATGCACAGAAAGATAAAAGATACTCCAGAGTATCAAGCACTAAGAGGACTTCACGAGCGTATGGTATGGACCCTTGAGGAACTCGTCACGGAGGAAGAATCCAAAAGACAAGTTTCTTTTTTGCGAGAAATTAAAAGAAGCGTGATATTGAGAGCGATTGAACTCGACCTCGCAAATCACGATATACCCATACTTCCAGTGATACCCAAAAATTGTATGGGTATCTCTAGACAAATACGCTTCGTTAAGTTTGAAGGCAGACCTGGACAAGCATATCTAAACTTGAACAGAGTTAATGATATTTCTGATATTCCGCACTTTCATCCGTATTGGATATTTGGTGTGGAGCTTGAAATAGAAACTGCCAATATGACTCCGGAACAGGCGATAAAATATATTACTCAAAAAGGGAGATCTCCCTTAACTCTGTCTGAGTTGGTTTCGCTTCAGTTACATCGCAATACTCTTGAAAGTTTCTCCTTTCAAGCATGCAGTTCTGGCTATCGTACTCTTGAAGATGACACCATTGTGAATGTTCCCATTATCTATCTTGAACGTGGAATCCCCATAATTTCATGGAGTTCTATGGACAAGAACAGGGATATTGGTGAAAATAAACCTTGGATTACACCGTCGTGTAAGGGTAGGATTGGTACACTTGGAATACGCACAGTACTGCAGTGTCGTCCGTGGAGAACACGAAAAGAGAGAGAAGATATTGTTGAACACACTCCCGAAGATTAATCTTTCGGGTGAAGACGGATCATGGGGTCCGTCTTTTTTTGTTTTTTAAAATTATGATGTAAAGTTGAAAAATCCAAGATATATAAAAATTTAATATTATGACAAAGATGGTTTTTGTTAAAAACGACTTCATTATGGAAACCTCACCTCCCAATAAACACTTTTCTCTCCTTGGTTAGAACAGTGATATCAATCGCACCACCATCACGATTTGGGCCAGATAATACAGTGGGGTTATGTCCAAAGACAGCACTAATAATTTTGTTTAAGACTTCTATTGATTTTAAATAATCCGTAGTTTTTTTGATGAAAGATCATCAAGATTATCATTTCCTCCGAATATTACGACATCAACAGTTCCGATCTCTGATCTGGATATTAATTCATCTAATGTAGTTCTCAAGTCATTTGCAAATATATCAGTTTATTCTTGTCCTTTGTTTATAAAATAATCAGGATCTTGATGACTTATAAAAGAGATTTCTTTACCTGATATTTTGTCCCTTCCTATACCCACTGTTCCGGTACAATTCATATACTTATCAGAAAAGAGGTTTTGTTCTGTTATTGGAGAAATAACATATGTTTCCGGTCCTGCACTTTTTATACCTTTTTCTTTATCTTCTCCATAGTCAAAATCAATCCATAAAGTGTCTGGAAGATCCTCATCTAAAGATTCCGCACTAACTTTAATTTGTGGAATATCTGTTCTAAGTGGCAACACCTCGGTTTGTTTTTGAATAATAATCTGTTCTTTTTCCATTCATTTATTATAACACCAAAACAAGCTTCGATTGAAATGTTTAAAATTTTCTGGCGGTGGTGAGGGCGAGAGTTTCTCCCATTACATGGGCAGTATCCCTTTCCCATTTACTCATAATCAGAATTACTCGTAAATATGGGAGAAGGGCTTCGACTTCTTACAGAAGCTGTACACCTTTCGCTTTCTGATTACAGAATACTCAAGGTCTTGCGCATTGGGTCCCTTACCCAATCGCTCACTCGCACGTCGTGCCATTCAAGGCACGACTCCTCTCCGCACATTTAAAAAAACTACCTTTGGGTAGTTTTTTTAAATGTGCGGAGAGGGCGAGATTCGAACTCGCGAGACCCTTGCGAGCCTTCCAGTTTTCAAGACTGGCTCATTCAACCACTCTGACACCTCTCCGTCATTTTGTCAATACCAAATCAATATTTGACAAACATATTAGATTGAAAATTTCAATCCTTTTTAAATACTCTCATATTTCTACAAATATTTCAAGTTGGAACAATTCTAACTCTTAGCTAAAATATATCCACTATCCTCAGCCTCAATTCTTCCCTACCCCTAAAATAACTTTTTTCAATATTTGCGAGTAAATCTATTTTTTCTCCGACTTCAATTTTGGCGGAGAAGTCGGTAGGTTTCGTGAAGAAACCAATTGCGGAAACTTTTCCTTGCCCGTTCAAGTTTTTATTCTGATAAAAATTTGTTCGGGGATTTGAACTATTTTTAAATGAAATTTCTAAATGCTCATTATTTTTCCCAAAAATTCTTACTTCAGATATTTCAATATTTTGTAAAGCAAAAATCGGCTTTGGATTATCTATTCCAAATGGTGCAAGTTGTGAAACAATTTTTTCAAAATTAATATTTACATCGTCAATACTAATCACCGCGTCTGCAACAATTTCTTTTTCTCTTGTATCTTTCACACTCAACTTTTCATAAGCAATCTCAAGTCCGTCTGAAAGCAAATCGATTTTATCAAGAGAAACAGAAAAACCTCCAGAAGCAGAGTGTCCTCCATATTCAAGAAATAAATGCTCGACATCCTTCATCATCTCCACAATACTCACACAACCATCTGACCTACAAGAACCTTTCAAAGTTTTTCCCTCTTCTCTTCCCCAAAGGAAAACCGGGCCACTATGTTCATCCATCAATGAATTTGCAACAAGCCCGAGCAATGATGGCTTCCAATCTGGATTACCAGCAACAAGAACTTTTTTCTTTTTATCAGGATCAATCTTCGCCCAATGTTTCCTTATTTCCTTTACCATAACGGCCACAATTCCTTTCCTTTCATTATTTATCTTATCTAAATGTATCGCCATCTTTCCTGCCTCAACTTCATCATTTGTAGAAAGCAAAATAAAAGCATCTTCTGGTTCACCCATTCTTGAAGCAGCATTAATTCGAGGGGAAATCATAAAACCAATATCATCTTCTGTAATATTTTTTAAATCAATTTTTAAAATCGAAAGAAGTTTGTGCAAACCAACTCGTGGAGTCTTTCTCAAAACTTTTAATCCAAAATATGCAAGTGTCCTATTTTCACCAATAAGTGGCACCATATCCGAGACTGTGGCAATAGCCACCATATCGAGCAACCACTTTTCGTATCCGGGCGCCAGAAGCGCAGGTTTAAAGTTTATAAAGTTAAAAGTTGAAAGTTTACTGACCAGAGCCTGAACAAGCTTGAAAGCAACACCAGCTCCGCAAATATTTTTGTTTGGATATTCACAATCTTTTTGTTTTGGATCAAGTATTGCTATAGCTTCGGGTAATTCTTCTTTTGGTTCATGATGATCGGTAACTATCAAATCAATTTTATGTTTTTTAATTATTTTAGATTCTTTAATATCAGCAATCCCGCAATCAATAGTAATAATTAATTTAACTTTATTTTTAGCAAATTCATCTATTGATTCCTCTTTCAAACCAAAACCTTCCATGACTCTGTGTGGAATATAATTTTCAAAATTAGTAAAACCAATTTTTTTAAAAAAATCATGCAAAATAACTGCACCAGGAATACCATCAGCATCATAATCACTAAAAATCATAACTTTTTCATTTTCAGAAATTGCATTAAATATTCTTTCTACCGCCTTATCCATATCTTTCATCAAATATGGATCATGATTATTATCAAAAACTGGATTTAAAAAATTCTCTGCTTCTTCAAGAGTTTTTATTCCTCTATAGAAAAGTAGCTTCCTTAAAATTTCAGGATATTTAATAAATTCCTTATTTATTTCTTCACTTATTTCTGGTCGAACTGAATAATCTTTCATAAAGAGTTATTATAGCAGAGATTTTAAGGGGTATGTCTTATCTCTGTAATTCCCGCGAAGGCGGGAAT
>JAPLZG010000010.1:0-441 GCA_026395155.1 Candidatus Tayloriibacteriota bacterium
AAGCCGATGAAGCCCCTGAGTCCGCTTGGGTATTCTTTTTGGATTGCCTCTTTCCTTTCAAACATATTTGGGAGAGTAAAGAATTGTGCTGATAGATTTTCCTCACCACTATTTTTATATTTATCCATTACTTCAAAAACAGCTTCTTTTATTTCTTTGCCATATTTATTAATTTCTTCTGAGTTGCTACGCATAAAATGCTTTACCCTGTCTTCTCTTGTTAAAAGTGGGGCGTCAAATACAAGATGAGAAATAATATCAAAACTGTCTACGTCTTCAAGATTCTCTATTAATTTAATTAAATTAATATTTACTTTTTTATTTTCCAATTCTTTTACAAGCTGTTCTCTCTTTTCTGGGTCAAGCCAAATTTCCCGTAATTCTGTCATAGAATGAACAGCCTCTTCAATTTTATCTTTAGAGTATTTTTTATATTCAGCA
>JAPLZG010000010.1:521-1996 GCA_026395155.1 Candidatus Tayloriibacteriota bacterium
CGATTATTTTTTTAGCAGTTGTTCGTTGGGGTTTTAATCTAAATTCATATGGCGTTGCCTCATCTGATACCTGAGGTTTAAATCTTTTGCTTAAATTTTTGTAACCATCTTTTTCAAGCCTTAAATAAAGTTGCTCATTAGATGGCAAGCCAAATGTTTTTATAATTCCATTATTATCAGAAGCTCCATTTTTCTCCCATCTGCTAATTTTGACTTTAAAATTAACAGCACTAACTGGTTCTTCTGATTTATTGTCGATAATAATAGCTTTTAATAATTTATCGTAAGGTTCTTTAGGCTCTTCTGGCGGAGGTGGAGGCGGTGTTCCTTCTGGCGGTAAATCCCAGTTATCAATTAATCTTGTGGCATTAGTAAAATCTATTATCCTAAAAAAGCCCTTACCTTCAAATAGTCGTGCCCCACGTCCAATAATTTGTTTGAAGAGCACCTTAGACGCAATAGGACGCATAAAAACGATGTTCTGGAGGTGTGGAATGTCTATACCAGTGGAAAGCAGGTCTACTGTGGTAGCGATAACTGGCATAGGCATTTCTTTGTCTCTAAACTTCGTCATATCATCTTTGTCTTCTGAAACAATCCTAGTGGCGTATTCTTCGTTTCCCTTAATTTTGTTCAGCTCATCTTTAACCTGCTGGGCGTGAGCCATATCTGTGCAGAAAATTATTGTTTTACCGTAGGGATTTGTTTTATCTAAAACATAACCTGTTCTGCATTATCTAAATTTAAGCCTTCTTTATAAAGATTGGTTGCAATCTTATAAATTTTATAAGGCACAAGAAATCCATCTTCAATGGCTTGCCCTAAGCTATACTCAAATACTGGTTCGCCAAAGTATTCGTAAACATCAATGTTATCTTCTCTTTTAGGAGTTGCCGTCATACCAAGCTGAAATGCTTCATTAAAGTGTTCTAAAATAATTCCCCAATCTCCATAGCGAGAGCGATGGCACTCATCAATTACAATAAGGTCAAAAAAATCAGCAGGAATTTTTTTGTATAAATCATTTGTGAATAATGTCTGATAAGTTGAGAAATAAATGTCCCTGTTTTTATTAAAATCACCTCCTTCAATTTTACATCTCGGGTCATTGCTTCCCTCCCTAAATGGTTCAAACTCATTATATGCTTGGTCTTTCAACATAATCCTATCTGTCAAAAATAAAACTCGTGTGAACTTTTTAGATTTAACAAGCTTCCAAATTATCTGAAATGCAACGTAAGTTTTTCCAGTTCCCGTTGCCATTGTTAAGAGAGTTGTTTTATCGCCCTTCAAAACATTTTCAATGACTCTTTTAATAGCTGTTTCCTGAAAACTTCTTGGACGCTTTGACCCGCTAATATGCAACGGATAATTCAAGGCATCCATTTTATTCTCATCTAATTTTTTCCATTCAATGTAAGCAGAATAAATCTCTTCGGGGGAGAGATAATCTTTAATCTTTTTTGTCTTCAGAG
>JAPLZG010000112.1:0-3260 GCA_026395155.1 Candidatus Tayloriibacteriota bacterium
TTAGAACATTTACAACTTTTTATATTCTTATCTTATCACCCCCATTGCCTTATTATTCTCCTCTTGCCAGATTTTAGATATCTTTACTGCTTGAATAGATACGTAAATTAAAACAATTAATAACAAGATCGTTCCAATATAAAGAACGTTTGATAATACAATTTCTATTACAATCCTAATCTTGTCCTCCGTTTTCATAAAACTTTCTGAGAAAAGATTTGAATTTTGCACCACTTCTTTTTATTAAGCTTGTTTCTTTAGAATTAAAAGTTCTAAGCTCTTCTGCCATTTCATCATTTACTGTATCAATAGCAGAATATAAATCATCAGTCTCAGCTGTTGCTCTAAAAACTTTTCCTCCAATATGAATAGTAAATTCTGCTTTAAATATATCACCTGTTTTGTGATGATTTGTTGACTTTCCTAATTCTATATAACACATCACTTCTTCTTTATGTTCTGGGCTTACAAACTTATCCAAATGAATAATTTTTCTATCTAAATAATCTGATATCGCTGGTGTTAAAGAAAAATCTGTTGTTTTTATATTATTTTTCATTTACCCGTTAAAGTTTTTACTAATAAAAAAGTTATTTGCGACTTTTTTCATAATAACTTTTGTTGTTCTTGTTTTCATATATTTTATACATTCACCTTTCATAATAACTTTTTTTTGCATTATGCATTTTTAATCTTTTCTCCCAGTAAATTATAAACCCTTTAACAAATTAATACCACTAACTTACTAAACATATTGCATAATGCGTTAGTAAAAATTTTTTCGGGTGTGCAAATTATACTCACTACGTTCGTTAATTTTCTACGCTTATAATCTTACTTTGCGAATGATGACCACTAACTATTCTTACATCTCCATTATACACCTGCCCGACTTCGTTGTCATTCAGGCGGGCCTTAAAATATTTTCGCACCAGTTCAATTACTTTTTTATTTGCAAGATTTCTTTCTGCAGGGGCTTTTACAGAAATATCAAAACTATCCTTTTTCATTAAGGTTATTTTATCTTCCTTTGCACCAGCTTTAACTTTTACTTTGATATACATCCCGTAGTGAAATTTCAAATTGATTTTTATTGCTATAAAAACAAAATTAAATTTTAAAGATTATTTAATAAATGATTACTTAATTTAACAAAAATGGACTTAACCAGGAGCAATGATTTGAAATTCTACTACCGGATACATCCCTAACATTATATCACTCGTTTTTTTATTCGTATATTCGTATGATTTAAACCATTCGTTGTATTAGTAAAATTCGTATATTGGTATATTATATTTATGTCTTATTTAATCCCAACCGTTATAGAAAAATCACAATTTGGAGAAAGGGCTTTTGATATTTATTCAAGACTTCTCAAAGAGAATATTATTTTCCTTGGTGGACCAATAGATGACGACACAGCAAATATTATTATTGCCCAACTTCTTTTCTTACAATTTGAAGCATAATTCGTATATTAGTATGATCATTCGTCAATAAAAAAGAAGGCCCGCGTGGACCTTCTGAAAAGCGAAACAAAATTAATCACAACTTGACGATCCAAACTTCAAACTCCATTTCGCTAATCAAGCGTTTAATAGAGTTGATAAAATATAGATCGTCGCTGTCAACATTATCAAATTCGACAACATTAATTTTGCAGAGGATTCTCTGCAAGCCGACGGAAGAACACCATGCCACTTCCCAGCCGTTAGGTCGTTCAACTTGATTAGTGATTTTCTTCTCTTTTATAAAATAACTGATGGCTTTATGAACTTTCCCAATTAAATTTGAATCAGAATGTATTACTTCACGATTATAAATTTCAATAACGATACGCATTTGGCACCCCCTATTTTCAAGCTCTCGGCTTGATTTGTTGTTTATGTAAAGATCTCTCAATATACTATACATTTTTTTAATTAAAAATTCAACAGCCAAATACATATATAACGACTTCACTTTTTCTTTTTAATCTGCTATTATGTTTTGCATATTCCTGAGTTGGTTAAAGTAATTTTACTTAGCTACTCCGGAAGATAGAAGTGCGTCGAAAATAGAATATATTTTGGAGTAGTTGAAACGCGAATACATGGAGCGTTTCAAAGACGGAGCGTGACGACGCGAGTCAGGGTCGAGAGTTTTTCTAGCAAGAAAAAACTCGTGACCAGCGGTTCCGCTTAGCTACTCTAGAATAAATAGAAGAATACATTCCGGAGTAGCTCAGCGGTAGAGTGAGAAGCGAATACATGGAGCTTCGCAAGACCGGAGCACGACGGTGCGAGGTAGGGCTGAAAGATTTTTTAGTAAAAAAATACTTTTAGCATCGCCTGTTAATAAGATTGTTAAACCAATTCTGCTTATTATTAAAAAAAGTAGTCAGAACCAATTTTGCAAAAAATTGTACATTCCGGAGTAGCTCAGCGGTAGAGCGATCGCCTGTTAAGCGATTGGTCGTAGGTTCGATCCCTACCTCCGGAGCAAGATAGGATTGGAGAGCATGAAAGTGCTCTCTTGTTCTTTAATAGAGCCGTACTTTAGTGGTTCGAAAGTGTTATTTAGTATAGGTACCCATTTAGTCAGAAATTGGAAGGCAGAAGTGTAATCCGCCTTTATGCCATCAGTGTTTAATGCAAGGTTCGAAAATATTTTACTTAGAAGCAATCTTTTGTCTTCAGTAGTCGCTTTGGTACTCTTATAAATCACTTCAGCTTTTGATGCTAGTTCATGAATTGCAAAACCAACTTCGTAATATTTTGTATTCCCTTCGTTTAATTTTTTAAGTAATTCTAGAGCGTCGTCTTTATTTTTAGTATATTCAGCGAATTTCTTATTGTAAAAATCTGGAGGAATTTTAGCATCGATCTTATCTTCATAGATAGTCTCTAGGCGTCTCTGTGATGTTTCTATTTGTTTATTGATTTCTTTTAGTGCATTGTCATGATATTCAATCTCACCACCGTGACTGGCTTTAAGTGCTATTTCCAGCAGTCTTAAAACTTTCGGTGATTTCGGTGCAACTTTATCAAAATGTGGAAAAAGTATTTCCTCAACCTTCTCCTGTCTAAACCATTTGTTCTGATCACATTCCTTATAGTGATTACAATGCCCATACCAATGGCCCTTTTGTATTTCCCATGTCACTGTACCTCCACATCCAGCACAATCCAATTTAGCTTTAAATACAGGTAAGTGTTTTTGATATCGAGGAATCTTGAATTTACGATTCATCTTTTCTTGTACTAAATCAAATAGAT
>JAPLZG010000112.1:3304-17056 GCA_026395155.1 Candidatus Tayloriibacteriota bacterium
GATCTTTATGTATCATTGCCTCATGTTTTGCAGGAAAAACCTCCTCATTCCATTTCATCTTTCCACAGTAAAAAGGATTTGACAGAAGATCATATAATCTTGTCTTCCCAACTTTTTTACCTGCTCTATTTCTAAGGCCTTCTTTATACATAACATCAACTAGAGCTGGCGTGGAATAATTACCAGTTGAATATAGTTCAAACATTTTTCTTATATTAGGAGCTTTTTCTTCATCAATAAAGTGTGTCTTATGACCTTTATCGCCAGTTGTTTTATATCCTAGTGGAGGTTTTGTTGGTAACCATCCTTGAGCAATTTTTTCTTTTTGTCCCTTTATAACCTCTTCAGACAGATTGGCAATATATTTCTTAGCAAGTACAATTTCAATATCCCAACGAAACTTTTCATCTGACTTAGCGTTTTTATGTATTACAAGATTTTGTTTTACGAAGTGAATTTGTCTTTCTATATTAGCTTCAATCCAGTCATTTGCGACAACTGCTTCTTTAAGATTTCTAGTTAGACGATCTACTTTTTCGCACAATAGAATTTGGATATTATTATTTTCCATGTAATTCATCATTTCTCCAAATATTTTTCTTTGTTTTGCTCCGCTTGCAGATTCAGCAACGGCAAAAACTTTTATAACTTCAAGTTCTTTTCTTTTGGCATATTCAGTAAGTAACTTTTCTTGAGATGGTAAAGAGTAACCAGTTTCTTCCTGTTCTTTTGATGACACTCTACAATATGCTACTGATTTATTTTTCATGGTTAGTTTTATTAATTTCTATTATAACATCTTTGTCATTCAACATTCTATAGTAAATTTCCGCGAGTTTATCAAAATAACCAACAAGATCTCTGAGTATCAAACCAGCCTCAATAGAACCTACGTCTTTTCCGTATTCTTCTATGATAGCTTGTTGAAATTCATTTATAAGATCTTGATTAGGCATTTTGGTTTAATTTATTGCATTAGAAAGGCATATCCTCACGTGGAATAGGCCCTCTTAGGGTCGTGCATTTATCATCTGCTTTGTCCTCATGTGGTACATTACCCACCTTTGGTGTGTCGACCCCTCTAATTCCAAGCTGTGCTGGCTCCTGCTGACCCTGTACTTTCGGTTTCAATTGCTCAAAAGGAGCCAAAAGATCCAGAATCTGCTTTCTGGTGTTATTAATGTTTTCAATCATCTCTTCTACCGTTTTATTTCTATTATCGGCTAAGTTTGTTCTTACTTGGTGTTCAAACAATTCTGCGAACACACTTGATAGAGATGTGAAATACAAGTGGTAACCATTCCTCATTGATTGTCTTACGTCTTTCCTTATGATTAAAACGTAATTTCTTTCGTCTCCAAACAGGTGTACTGTTGGAAATAGATTTGCTATTAATTTGTTATCCATATTTTTAATTAATTAATTTTTAATTTGCTATTAATGTTAATGCTCTTATAAACTCAGATCTTTCAACCTAAATATACGGTTGGTATTTCGTGATAATTGCTGCATGTTTACTTTTATTTTCTTCATGAGATGTTTCGATCATTATTTTTTTCATATTTACAATTCTATTTTCGTGAACCTTCTTACTTTCTCCTGGTCTTCTCTGCGAAACTATTAGCATATTGTTCTCTCCGTCTTTAAAACTCACTCTTCTTGTTATTATTTTCATATTAAATTTTTAGTTAATTTTAATAATTACTCGATCTTTCCCTGCTTGTTCAGTCCTTAACAAACAGGGGTCAACCTTAAACTTCTATTTCGTTTTGATTTTCTTTAAAACGATTTCGAACCAATCTGAGATCATGATTGAATGACAACATAAGTCATCAATTGCCTCCTTTAACAAATCAATTTGTATCTTGATTGGCTCATCTTCAAATCCTTTTTGTTTTTTTGCCATAAAATAATTTAAATTATTACTGATAAAACCGACCTTTTAAATCTGATGATTGACTCTAGAATTAATCATCGTTATTAAAAGAATATTAAAAATAGAAAGCTTAAAAAATCCTTAAGTTTGAAAAATTGGCAAAATAAAAGACCTCATTAATAGAGGCCCTTTAGGTTGTCCACAATTTTAAGTCTTTTTAAGCAGACTTAAGCCGTTGTGTAATTGCTTTTTGTGTAATTAGTTTAATTTCTATATTTGGCACAATAAGACCATCCTCAACTTTTAAAATTTTGATAATCTTAAATCCCCCGCTCTTTGCAAAAAGCGGATTAAGTTTATTACTACTAAAATAATCAAAAAATTCCTTACTAAAATTTATCCTCTGTTTCTTGGCTAATTCATAAAACTGTCCCCAATAATTACCTCTGTGGAATCCTCTTGGATTATTATAATTGCCATTTATATAAATATTAACTCTTTTGTTTTCGGTCCTGTCTTCCAATACTTCGATTCTTTTTATTGATAATTTAGCTTTATCATCCTTAACATCTACAATTCTAGGTTTGATATTTTCATTAACAAGAGCCCTAAGATACCCTTCCAAAAGGGGTTTGAGATCGTAATCTATAACCACATTATATCCTTCATACCAATCATTGTTGTCTTCTTCCCATTGAAACTTTTCAACGTTAAAGTATGCGACTTTATTTTCTAATTTATAAAGATTCTTCTTGATGTTTTTTAACATTTCATTACAGTAACTGTAATATTCTTGATCTTTACTTTCAAAACCACAACCCCGATATCTTCCAAGAGGAAAAAGATCGGGAGCCTCTTTTCCTAATAGATTAACAGGAAAAAGAATATAATCGCTAGGTCCGTCAAAGGGCTCACGTACTGTCTCCGTGCTAACTGATAAAAGCTTATTAAGAAACCAAAATATTTGCTGTTGTTTTTGTTGCGGTCTATTAACAACACGCTTTGGCATTGGTTCGTTGTTATCTTTTCTTCTTTTTCTCTCTTCTGCGTCATGGAGTTCAAGAGCCTTAGCGAAGTCTTTTATATTCATATTATTTTTCGCTGGTTCTGTCATTTCTATATATTACTATATTCAAAGCAAACTTGATATTAAAATTTTGGCACTAAAATGGGCTAAATTTAAACAACATTCGCGTTACGGTTAACTTATTATTCTTTTTCGCGTCACGCAACTTCTAACTCCATGCTCGTGACATGATGTTTCCTAGCTACGCTTTATCCAAGCTAGAAAACGTGATGTTTCTAGCTTGAGCGTAATTATTTTTCGATTTTGGAACGTAAAGTGTTTCAAATTTGTAGTTTGTAGGTATTTTGATTGGTCCCTTTACTAAGATAACGTAAAGCGTAATTATACTTGGTGTAAGAATTCCTAACTTCTAGTTTCAATTTTTTGAATTTTGGGCACAGTAAGGGTTAAGCGTGTCCTTTTTTGCCCTTTTTTTGGGTTTTTTGGTCTTGAACGTCATTTCCGACTTTTCAATTATTACCATCTGGTCCCGCTGTCTCTCGGGGATGTTTTACCATTCTAACTTTGTAAGGGAATTACTCCTAATTAACTCTCTCTGTACATGTCCATCTATTATCGGACTTTCCGTCATATACATGTAGCTCTTTTCCCCTGCGTGACTTGCTGATTGGCTGCAGTCTTTATGAGGCACCTAATTTGACTGGATTATGCCAGTCACATTTGGGTAACACTTGTTTGTATCGCATCCAGAGGGGGCCCAGTGTTACTAACGTAGCCTTATTCTCCAGAATAACCTTTAACAAAAAACCTCTCAGAATCGACTTACTAGTAACGAGTAAGTCCATTTTGAGAGGATTCTTTACCTTCCTAATGGGTCGTTACTATTTCTACTCTGGTTGATCCTTCTTGATCCAACATTATGTATTCTATCAAAGTCCCACTGGTACTTGTCAAATTTTTGGTTAGCAACAAAACCACAGCTAGAATCAAAGGTATTTACGGATCAATCCACAGTCTCTTTTACTAAGTTACTTAATATTTTCAAAAACTATTGGATTTGTATAAAACTATTGCTTATTATTTACAGCAGTCATGAGCTCCTGTGCTCTAATTACCTCATCAAACAATCCTGCACGACTACATGATCCAAGCCAACGTAAAAATCTTCTCGTATAACGTGATCTATAAAATATACGGTTCATCTTCTCTCTTGTATCTATGATCTTTAGTATCTGGTTTTGCTTGTATAAGAACTCCCCATGCTTACTTGTACGGTTTATGGTGGTTGATTGATAATAAAGCTTATGACAACAACGGCATTTAAATTGTTTGTTGTTTGGTGGAAGATATAGTTTAGCAACATGAGCACCACAATCACAAACAAAAAACATTCTTGTGCCATAACGAAGTTCGCTGTCAACAAGTTTTATCCTTTGATCTTCCTCAGCATATTTAATGATTAAATAGTTATTTTCTGTGCCATATTCAATAATATAGTCAAAAACAGTTCCAAACGAGGTGTTAATATAGCTCTCAACGTTTGTTTTACGGTCTACAGCAAGCTTTAAATCTTTATTGAACCTTTTGGTTGTTATGTTAAAACATGATTCTACTAGTGTTTTCATTCCCCTATTCTAGCAAAGTCCTATTGTGAATCTTCCTTTTGCTTCTTTTCTTTCCGTCTTAATAGTATTACATCAAACATAAAATCGTACAGATCATTTAAAAAACGTTGGCGTTCCTCCTTTTCCCTGTCATCTTTCGGTTCTACGTAAGTGTAAGTAACCTTAACCTTACTAACTTGAATATCAAACACTACCTCGGCAGTTAATTGATCAACCGTCAGACAAGCCTCGGTCTCTTTGTTGTTGGTCTCTCCATGTCTTTCTTTCTCTGATATGCAATCATGTCCTCTTTCCATTGAAAAGCCACAGTAATCACAAACTTCACCTCCGTATTTTCTAGACCACTCTGCCTCTAGTCGTTTTTCTGCATCGCTTTTCACATAAATTTCCTTAGGTTCATAACAATAAGCGTCTATTTCTAAACAGGACTGAAATTCTAAGAGATTCTTAATATTCCAATCGATAGTTTTCAATATTGCTGTTATATTCTTTGTCTTAATGTCATCAATAGTAAATATTGTCTTCATTCCAGAAAGACAAGCTTTTGAATTTATACATGATAAAACAATATTTCTGATATTCCAGTCTGGGTCAAACGTAGGTATCATCCCTATATCAGAAAAAGTCTTCAATAGTTTTTCTATTTGTTCCGCATCAAAACCATGACTGTTTATAGAAATCTTGTCTTCTAGAGTGTCACCTTTCATTTTATTGATTCTTGTATATTATCTTTTATTTCGTTCATGATAACTGGATCTGCTTTTCCATCTTTAGCCTCGTTATACCTCTGTATTGCCTCTGTACAGCCATTTTCAATCCAAAATTGATACCTAGCTTTAGACCAATCAGAAAGAGTGGCACCATGATGACTATCATAAAAGTTATTGGTCCATTTATCAAAATCTATTTGGTATTGAGTGGTTTCTGCTGTGGTAGTTCCATATTCATCTGGGCACTTTTGAATATGAGGTTTTTCTGATGTTTTGTTTATAAAAAAAACTATACATAATATTCCAAGTATAACCAGTAACGTAATTGTTGTAGTTTTTATTTTTGACATTATAAATTATTATCTGATGTTATGATTTGCCATTTTTTTAAATCTTCCATTTTGTTCAGAGCAATTTCTTTCATTTGTAGGGTGAGTGTATGTTGGGGGTTAGTTTTTAATACTTCATCAAGAACCTCAATCGCCTCCTTATATTTACCGAGAGTTATCAATCTATCTGCTTGAAAAAATAAAGTAACTACTTTTGGGAGTAATACTCTATTATTTAATGCTTCTGAATTATTTGGGTCAATTTCTAATACTTCATTAAAAAGATTAACTGCCTCCTCAGATTTACCAAGCTTTTTAAGAACAACACCTTTATTGTTTAGGGCATCTATGTCTTTTGGATTAATTGTTAATACTTCATCATATAATTCGATTGCTTCAAAATATTTACCAAGTTCATCTAATACAATCCCTTTATTATTTAAGGCGAAAACATTTTGAGGTTCAATTTTCAACACTTCATTTAATATCAAAATTGCTTCTTCAAATTTATGTGAAGAAATTAGACTCTCAGCTTTATTAAGTTTTACTTTTGTTTCATCCATTAGATTATTTAGACACACAAAAACCCCATTACCAGGCGGACCCGAAGATCCTATGCCAGTTTCCTGACATAACGCGAACAGCGAATCCTGATAAGGGGATTTTTGCGCTGTTCGCGATTGCATTCGCCATGCTGATATTCCTATCAGTTTAGGCACATATTTAATTTTACTAACTTCATAATAATACCATTTATTTAAAAAATTTTCACGACCAAATTCCTACAGATTTTTTGAAATATTTTTCTAGGATGTGTTTTTAAAACGGTAAATTAATTAGAAACAACCCCTTTCAATATTTCATGTTTTCTGTTTTGAGTTCACGGGTACACGAGCTACCGTATCGGTATAGTACCTTAATTTTAACCCCTTAAAGGGTATCGACAGCGCCCCCATACCCATACCAAACATATTTAATAATTAATCATTTAACTATTTCATTGAATTAGCAATCAAATTCTAATTCAAAAATATTTATCCTCGGTCGGTAGATAAATGTTTCGTTTATATAAATACTTGACTCGTCCTCAAGTATTATTATTTATAATTAATTTATTAACAACATGAAAGTATTAACTATGAAAGAGATACTAACGGGTCCAAAGATTAGTAATTGGAGCGGGAGCGAAAAAACAAAAGATCTCATTTCTTCGCAAATTTCGGAAATCTGGGGAGAAAGTGAACTTAAAAACTACAACCCTGATAAAAGTGCCCTCCCATATTCCAAATGGTTTAGTTTGGGTTACGTTCCCAAGAAAGGCAGCAAAGCGCTAAAGAGCATGATTCTGATCGAAAAGAAAGACGCTCAAGGAAATGTGATCAAGAGTTATCCAAAGACGATAAATTTATTCTATTATCGCTCTGTTGAACCTCTGAACCAGAATAAAAATAGATAAAAGAAATTATTATTAACAACTTAAATTAAAAAATTATCATGATTAATTACAAAACTAGACCTGCACCAACCTACCAGACCATGGTTGCTCAAGCAATGGATATAAATCATATATCGCACCCAGTTAAAAAGCTTGTGGAAAAGGCACTTGGCTCAATAACATTTACCGCAGAAATAACAGAAGACAAACAAACAAAGATATTCTTCACCTTGATGTAAAACCTCAGCAAAATTCAGGCATTAAGTTAGATGACTCGTATCAAGTAAAAGAAGTTGAGAGCTCAGACAATGGCATCACAGGGAAACAGTTAGATTACTTACGAAAACTTATTAAGACAAATGTAGCTGAGAATAAACGTAGCGAGTTAGAAAAGCAGATAGCAGGATACTCACGTGATGAGGCATCTTTTGCCATTCAGCAATATTGTTCGGTAAAGAAAAATTAATAACTAATATAAATAACATGTTAAATACAAAAACCAAAATAAAAGATTATTTTAGTAACAATTATCCTTACTTCCCCCATTTCTCTATTCCTTGTAGTGAGAAGATGACACAACGCCAACGTCTTACCTTGGTAAATCTTATCTACGAAAAAGTATTAGATCCAGAGGCAGTTAATGAGAGGCTTATTGAATTAGAGAGCTTTACTCAAGATGATGCGCGCGAGAATATCAAAGAACTTTTAGAGGTTTAGTTGGCGATAATAATAAGGCGTTGTTTCCATCTGGAACAACGCCTTATTATTTATTTAAAGGGTAAAGGATAACGAAATACCACAATAAACAAGCACTGAGGAACATAAATAACCTCAGCACAGGTCAGTACAGCCTGGAATATGAGGGTCTATTTAGTAAACATGATGTCTGGGTCATGTTCCCTCTTTTTGATCGTAAATGCTTCAAATTTATAATTCGTCCTTAAGTTCTACTGCCTCATCTTCATCAAGTCCGTTCTCGTCCATAATTTCTTTTACATGTTCTGCTTCATCACGATCTAAGTCATTATTTTCCATCAGATCGTGGATTTCTTCCTCATCCCCATTGTTCCTATCACTCCAAGAATAGTCCTCTACCACATATTCATCTAATATTGGTAATTCCCTGCTGTGTACTCGTAAAACTGTTTGTATCGGCAAGACATCTTCTGACTTTTTATCTGTTATTTTTGGTGTTTGTTTTTTGCTCAAAGCATAAAAAACAAAGACAATCGCACCGACAAGAAAAATCCACCAAAAGTAAGTATAAATCAGATAAATAACCACAACCAAAACGTAGAAAAGTACTTTAAGTATCCCAAGAAAAATAAACCCAGCTCCTAAAGCCATGGCAAGCCCAGGGAACAAAATGCATAAAACGATAATAAGAGGAAGATTGTTTCCGTTATGATAATGAGACATTTTATTAATTATTTCTTATTTTGAAAACTCTTAAAATCTTTTGGAGAAAATTCAGTGACATTTCCTTTATCATCCACAGAAAAGATACTTAAACACAAATGTCTAGCAACCTGCCACGGAATTCTTCTAATTGCCTTATCGGCACTTTCCTTTGGTAAGCCGAGCCCATATTTATATGCATGTCTGGCAATAACGCTCATTCTTGTAACTAATTGACCCAAACAAAACAAAAAATTTGTATCGGCTATAGATCTTGCAGACTTAGCGTATGATTTACCTTTACACTCTACAAAAAATCTTCTAGCTTTATTTTTATTATTTCCATCTGAAACAATGATGTCACATCCATGATCATGTAATCCCTTAGATTTAAGATTGTAGTTCCAACCTTTTCTATGTAGATATTCTTCTATTCTTTTTTGCACAAATTCCTCGGTAATTTTCATAAGAGATTAGTTTTTAACCTTTCTAACCATAAAATCAAATAGTTTTTCATTTACGAATTTCTTCAACTCAGGATTTTCATCGAGTTTCTTATACAAATCAAAATGACTATTTAGCATAGTAATAAGCTCGCTCTGGAATTCAGAATCAAATTTAATCTTTGCTGCATCTTGGCTGTTATTCTCAATAGAGCCTCTGAGTTCGTTATTTTTAAGTAGTTTTTCACTAAGAGTATTTAATATAACTTTGTCATCAGAGCTAAAGTTCGCACCAAATCTTTCATTGATTTCTTTTATTATTCTTGATAACTGGTCCATCTCATCTTGCAATTCTAGTTTACTTGAACCATTTCCGCCCATTGGATTTATTACTCCCTCAGTATTATCTAAAACAACAGAAGTCTCCTGTTTCTTTTGAATTTTATAAGTATCCATATCTATCGCCTCTAATATTTCATATGGCAAAGTGTCTTTTCTTCTCGGTAATTTCTTATTTAATAGTTTCAAGAAGATAAAAAGTTTTTCTAATCGAGGATCCTCAAAAGTGACAATTTGCGAAATGAAAGCATATTTTCTTGTATAATCAGCCACCAACGTTTTAAATTGTTCTATTTCTTGATCATTTTTCTCACCATCGAGACGAGCAACTATTGCATCTAAAGTCGCATTAAGCTTATCTGGTTTAGCTCCATTAAAATACTCATCAGTAAAACCATTTACTTCAAATTCAGTAAATAACTTAAAAGCGAATACATCTCTTTCTAAATCATGAATTATATTTGGGTTCGTAGCTTCAGAAAGTATTGTTGTCGTATAGTAGGGCTGGAATGAATCTCTTATATCATCTATTTCATTTACAAAATCCAAAACAAAAACATTTTCCTTTCCAGCTATCGTTCTATTGAGTCTTGAAAGTGTTTGAACTGCTTTTACATCACCGAGCTTTTTATCAACATACATTGCTGTCAAAAGAGGTTGATCAAAACCAGTTTGAAATTTTTCAGCTACAATCAAAAACTTATACTCATCTTTTTTAAATTCTTCAGCAGTCTGGCTTTCTGGAACCTTATTCATGTTTGATTCTGTATATTCCAAATAGCCATCTTTTACAACACCAGAAAATGCTACAAGAGATTTATGTTTATAGCCTTTTTCAGCTAAGTATTTATCAAAAGCAATCTTGTATCTTACTGCATGTAAACGTGATTTTGTAACAATCATCGCTTTAGCGTTTCCATATATCTCACCAGTAATCTTTTCTTCAAAGTGTTCAACGATTATTTGTATCTTCTTTTCAATCGCATGTTCATGTTTTTCAACATATCCGATCAAAAGTCTTTCTGCTTTTTTCTTGTCATATTCAGGATCATCTGCTATTTTTTTCAATAAACCAAAATAAGTCTCGTATGTTATATAGTTCTTGAGTACATCTAAAATAAACCGTTCCTCAATAGCTTGTTTCATTGAATATAAGGCAAAAGGAATATATTTTCCAGTTGTCAGATCTTCAGTGCCAAAGAGTTCAAGTGTTTTTTGTTTTGGTGTTGCAGTAAAAGCCAAATAGCTAATATTTGGTGATTTTACCTTTCTTGCTTTCATCCTTTCTATAATCAAATCTTCAGTTGTTTTAAAGACTTTTTCTTCTTTTTCAGCATCTTTCTCAGCCTCATCTAGTGTAAGAACCTGTCTCAAATCAGCTGCAGACTCACCAGATTGTGAAGAATGAGCCTCATCAATAATAACAGCGAACTTTTTACCTGCTGTTTGCTCCATTGTGTCCACGATTACAGGAAATTTCTGTAGGGTTGTTGTTATAACTCGTATCCCCTTTTCAAGTGATTCTTTTAGTTCTGCAGATGATTCAACATGCTTTACAACGCCAACAACATGAGAAAAACTTTGAACTGTATGCGAAAGTTGTCTATCAAGTATACGGCGATCTGTTACAACAATTACTCCATCAAATATATTTTCATTGTTCTCATTGTGAAGTTCAGCTAATCGATGTGCTGTCCATGCAATGGTATTGCTTTTACCAGATCCTGCACTATGTTGTATAAGATAATTTCTTCCAGAGCCATTTTCTCTGGAGTCATCCAAAATTCTTTTTACCGTATCAAACTGATGATATCGTGGAAAGATTATTTTTTCTTCTTTTATTTTCTTGCCTTTTATATTTTCTTTTTCTTCTGTATATTCTTGTATAAAATTACCGACAAGATCCATAAAGTTGTCCTTGCTCCATACATCTTCCCAAAGGTAGCTTGTTTTATATTTTCCAGGCACAGCAGGATTACCAGAGGAGTTTTTATCGCCCTTATTAAAGGGTAAAAAATATGTTTTGAGGCCTGCAAGTTTTGTGGTCATAAATACTTGCTCTGTATCTACAGCAAAATGAGTCAAACATCTTCTAAAAGCGAGAAGTTTTTCTTTTGGGTCTCTATCAGTTTTATATTGTTGAATTGCGTTTATAATACTCTGTCCTGTAAGTTGATTCTTAAGCTCAACAGTAAAAATTGGTAGACCGTTTAGAAATAAAACAACGTCAATAGAATTTTCATTTTTAACACTGTATTTTACCTGTCGCATTACACTTAAAATATTCTTCTCATATTCTGCGGTAATATCAGGATTGAGATTATTTTGTGGTTTCCAGAAAGCGAGTTTTATTCTCACTCCTCTGTCAGAAATACCTTCTCGCAATACGCTTAAAAGTCCGCGAGAAACTACTTCATCATCAAGACGAGCTAAGAATTTCTCAGATACTTCATTTCCATATTGAGCTTCAAGCTTTTCCCATTCTTTTGATTGGCCACTTTTTACAAAATCCAATACCAAATCTGTATCCATACAGATATTTTTATTATAAGTGTTTGTCTGACGAGACTGATAACCATGAAGGTCAACGAGAGCTTTCTCTATCAATTCTTCAAATCCTGATTCTCTTGTGTTGGTTTTGTTTATCATATTATTGTTTTTTAATTACTTTTTCTGATTTTTTATTAAGTAACTTTTTCATAGAATCCGTAAATCTTTTAGAATCTTTTTTATCTCTTTTCAATTTATTTGCGAGATAAATTAATATTTCTTTTATAGAATCAGCATATTCTAAACAATCCTGATCGGTTTCTGCATGCAAACCTTCACTTAAAGCTGAGTGTAATACACCAAGGGGATTCATACCATCTGGACACAAAGATACAGGCAATAAATCCTTAACCAGTTCAATTTTTTCTTGAGTAACTCTCGTTTTTTTAGTTTCTGCTAACGCAATTTTATACTTTTCTTTTCCATCACCTTCTAATAAATCCGATATGGAATCAAGCAATCCGTCGATTATTTCTTCGGTAATTCTTCTAAAATATGCAAAAGATCCAATTCCGTAACCCTGTGATTCACAAATCAAACCTTTCTTATAATCTTCAGCATGATCTTCCAAAATATCCTCTAATTCTTTATCCATTTTTATACTCCATGCAGGAATTTGACCAACTTTCTCTAAATATATATTTGTTTTTACATCCTTTCCTTTGTTGTCATATCCAAAGTAAATTAAAAAAACGTACAAACCTTTTTCACAAGCAGAGCAAACATAACGAACATCTTTAACTTTACCTATAATAGATTCGCCTTGATTCATCCTATTTTCAAAAAATTCATTAGACATATTAAATGTTTGCTCTGAATCACAAACATTACAATACATATGTATAGCTGGTTTTGGAACCATGTTTTCCTTTAATTGGGTATGTCCGTATTCAGGATAAAATTCCCAATTTGTTTTAAACTTTTTATATAGTGGATATTTTTCTAAAAATTCTTTGTTGGCCATATTTTTATTTGTTATTTTGTTTTAACTTATTATCAATCATATTAAGTTGTGCAGAAACGGTCTCAATAAACCATAGAGCGTCAATCTCCGCTGGTTTCTGACCATTTCCAGCATGCACCACCCCAGATGAGTCAGATCGATAAGCGTATATCTTTTCTAACAATGCTTTTTGTGTTGGTGATATAATTCCATTCTTTTCAAGTTGAGAAACCGCAGCACTATATTCCTTCGCGCCAGTTTTATTTTTGAGATAATCTTCAAAAGCAACAAAAATATCTTTAACGATATCTTCTGATTTTGCTTTTCTCCCCATGAGGTTTCCCACAGCTTCAAAGAATTTTTCATGTGCCGAGGAATTACCAGAAAGTATCGTTTGTACTCCTTCAATTTTTTCTGCCAGATCTTCAGAAATTTTTAATTCCACTCTTCTGTTGTGAATGGTGTATACAGACCCAGAAAGTTCAAAGGATTGTTCTATTTCTGATTGGGCTGGATCTCGTCGTGTATAGTAAATACCTAAAGCCATATCTAGAAATATTTCAATAACCGTAAACACCTTGTGATATTCTTCGTGCTGAATAATAAATAATGGATTTTCTCCAGGAAATTCTTTTTGAACTTCATATATATAACTATCTGTTTCTACATCCCATGGATCACCTGTGTTGTGTGGATTGCGACCAACGTATTCATTGAGAACAGTGAGCAATCTTGTACGAAGAGCCTCAGATACTTGTTCGTATCCCGAGTACTCTACTATATGTTTATTTCGTCTACTAAAATATGTCATAAATTTATACTTTAATCTTCCCCGTTACTACATTTGATATTAATGAGAATTTAAATTCTTGTAATAATTCAATTGATTTTTTAACTTCAATGAGGGTTTGATCAAAATTTTTCATTTTCTGATTAATACTTTCAATAATATCTTTTTGAACTTTTATTTCTGGAAAAGAAATCATTTCTTCAAAGTAAGCTTTAATGCCCATGTTTTGTATTCCTGTATTTTGCTTAATGTACTTAGTATTAATCCTCCCAGAATACAAAATGGAT
>JAPLZG010000099.1 GCA_026395155.1 Candidatus Tayloriibacteriota bacterium
AAAGTAAGTAGTGTAAGAAAAGTCGGTAGGAGTTTGAAAAGCCAGTTTACCGATTTCGTGGATTTTATAAGAAAGCAGGGGATTATTGGTTTTGCTATTGCTTTTATTTTAGGTGGTGCGATTTCTGTCCTTGTTGCTTCTCTTGTAAGTAATATTGTTAATCCAATACTTGGAGTGTTGCTTGGCAAAGCAAGAGACATGGCTGATGTATATTTGAATTTCTTTGGTGGAAAAATAATGTATGGGAAATTTATAAATGATCTCATAAACTTTTTTGTTATTGCCCTTATTGTATATTTTGGTGTTAAAAAGCTCGGTCTTGATAAACTTGATAAACCAAAAAATTAATTTTTTGCTTTTGGCTATCGAAAGTGATATATTTCTCCCATAGAAATAGGGGCGGTTAGCTCACTTGGTAGAGCGCGATCTTGACGTGATTGAGGCAGCAAGTTCGATCCTTGCACCGCCCACAGTTAAATAAAACCACGTTAGTGGTATTTTATTGTGGGAGGTAAAGAAGTGTTGGGAGCACTTCTGTCATGGATCGAACAGCGGAGCGGGACCCAAGTCAGCAGACTTGGGAGTGAACTGGTGACCAGCCTAAAATTTTTGGCTGAAAAATTTTAAGGCGAGGGAGATAAGTGTATTCACGTCCCTATACCGCCCACAGAAAATAATTTTTAAATGAATTTTACCTTGACTTACTATTTGTAAAGTATTACCATTGAGCTAGAAAGTTCTCAAAAGGTGAAAAAGGAGTTTACTATGCAAGATCAAGAAAAAGAAAGAATAATGTATGAAGCAACGATTTTATTTCTTATTAGAAATGGTCAAGTTCTCCTTGCCAGAAAAGTGAAGAAGATTGGTAAAGGAAAGTGGAATGGATATGGAGGAGAAGTCGAGCCTGGTGAAACTCAAAGGCATGCTTGTGTTCGAGAGATTGCCGAAGAATCCTGTGGAATAAGAGTTGATGAAAAAGATTTGATTAAGGTTGCTGATATCAGATTTCACAACACGACGGAAGAAAATAAGAAGTTTGTTTTGCATGCGTCAGTATTTTTTGCATATAGATGGGAGGGTGAGGCTAGCTCAACAAATGAAATGGCTGATCCGACGTGGTTTGATTTTGACAAAGTTCCTTATGATCAAATGATTCATGGAGATGCAGAGTGGCTTCCGATTGTCCTTTCGGGCAAGAGAATCGTGATGAAAATAGAATATAGCCCGCATCAAGCACAGATGATCGGGGAGGCAGAAATTCAGTATGTTGATTCTTTGTTGGAGGAGTGAGGGGGGGGGACGAATATTGAATGTAGAATATCGAATATTGGGGAAAATTAGAAAAATAGGGGGTTTCGCTTTGCGAAACCCCTTTTATTTTTATTAGTGAGCGATGTCCGAATACCTCGACAGTTCAACTGCGAGGTTGAGGACACGCGCTGTGTTCTGAATAGTCGGTGGACTATTCCTATTCCAAAAAAACAGCCGTGGTATTGTGTGTCTAATACCTCGTCAGCTTTGCTGCGAGGATATGACACACAATCTGTTTTATAATACCTCGTCAGCTTTGCTGCGAGGATATGACACACAATCTGTTTTATTCAAAATATTTTTTTTCTAATTAGTAAATTTTATTTAATTATGCTCTAATTGGTCTAGATTTGTTTTTTGAAAAAGAAAGGTAGGTACGAAATGAGCAAAAATGATAAACCATTTAGGGTAATCAGGGAAATTGTAATTGATCCAAAAATGAAATTGGAACTCGTATTACAACATCCGAATATTTATCCAAGGTTTTTATGGCTGGAAAATGGAAAACCTGCTGTAAACCAAACTGTTCTTTTTGAAAGATATAACCCACTTTTTAAAGCGACAGTCGGAGAACTGTTGGCTTTAAATAAGCCATTAATGATTTGATGTTATTGCAGATTTCATGCCGATAATTGAAAAATGGAAAACTGTTGCTGAAGTTTCTAAAGCACTTGGTATTTTAAGGACAACAGTTATCCAGAGACATGGATTAGGTGATATGGAATCTTTACTTTTTTTAAGAAAGATTAGGGTGTCACCGATTGGGGTTAATCAGTTAAGAAATATTTTAAGAAGCAATGGTGATACTTTTGAATTTTCTCTTGATTCATATTATTCTTCGACTACTATGGCAAAAGAGGTTGTTAAACAAAGGAAATATGACCCTGAAGATGATGATGTTTTTCGTAAACTTCGCTTATCTTTTGTAATTTTAATGAAAAAGTATTCAGTTGAATTGGGGGTCATTAAAAAAGGGGGTAGGCCGTTTGTTTGTGATAGTGTTAAAAATATGCTTTGTGATATTTTTAGACAAGCAGACGCAATAAGGATGCTCGGAATAACTCGTAGTAGGTTTAAGAGATTAAAAAGGAGAAAAATTATTATTTTCTATAAAATCGGTCATGTTACTTGGGCAAGTTACCGTTCCTGTCTTTCATATTTGGAGAAGATTTCACTGCAGAATGTAAAAACAAAATAAGAACATTCTGTAAAGGGGTTTCGCTTCGCGAAACCCCTTTTATTTTAGTTTTTAATTTTTAAAAACCTATAACCTAAAATCTAGAAACTATTTTTTAAATATTCGACCCGCCAAATTTCATCAGAATGAATTTTAGTCGGGCAAGCATTCAATATTCTATATTCATCCCTTCAGGTACCTAAAAATATCCTCCAGTGCCTTAATGGCATCTCCTACAGCGATGTTATTTTGTTTGTATAGTCCATCTGTACAATCTCCGGCAGACCAAATTCCAACGCAAGAAGTTTTTTGAGTTTTGGGATCAACAATTATTTGTTCCTTATCATCAAGCTCGACAATGTCATCTTTGATATATTCAACAGATGGATTTGCACCGATTTCTATAAAAATCCCTTGAACGGGTAATTCTATTATTTTATCTGTTGTTTTATCTTTATAAACTATTCCAGAAACAAATTTGTCGCCTTTAACTTCAATTAAATCTACATTTGATATTCCACGAGCTTTTGGATTTGATAAAACTTTTTTGATTGTAATAGGATCAGCTTTGAAATCACTTCGCTGTAGTATAGTGACACTTTTTGCATAAGCTAAAAGTTGTGATGCAGATTCAAAGGCAGAATTTCCTCCACCGATAACAGCAATATCCATATCTGCAAACATTGGTCCATCACAAGTCGCACAGTAAGTTATCCCTTTTCCTTCAAATTTTTCGGCACCTTTTATTTTTATTTTTCTTCGAACACTTCCAGAAGCAATGAGGATGGTTCTACTGTTATAAATGTTTTTATCTGTTGTAATTGTAAAAAGGCCATCATTATTTTTAGTTATGTTTGTGGCAGTTTCTTTTTCCTTAATATCAATAATATCTCCAGCGAGAGATTTTAGATGTTTCTCAAGGTTTTTAGCGAGGTCTTCACCGCTAATAGAAACTGTACCTATCCAATTTTGAATATTATCTGATACTACACTTTGGTTACGAAAACTTTCTGTTATAAAAACAGTCTTGATTTTCTTTCGTGCAGCATAGACACCAGCGGCAACGCCTGCAGGTCCGCCACCGATGACCGCAAGGTCATAATAGATTTTGGATTCTAGATTCATGATTTTAGAATAATAATTAAACGACAGATAATTCTTTAGTTTTTTTAATTAGACCTTGTAATAACCTTTGCGCATCACCTAAATGATCGTTCAATAAGTTAAAACATTTTTCGTCAATATAACAAACATCACGCGCAACTAAGATTTGGTTTTCTACTTCAGTTAATGAACCTTGAGCCATATAATAAAATTGTATTTTTTCTTTATAACCCCTTCTACCAAATCCTTCTGCTATATTTGATGTTGTGGAAACAATAGCCCTTCTGACTTGATTGGATAAACCAAAGACTTCACTTTTAGGAAAAGATAAGGTTATTCTGTAAATTTCTACTACTAAAACATGTGAAGCTTTCCAAGCATTTAAATCAGTAAATTTAACTATTTTATTTTTTAATTCAGTATTTATTGTTCTAGAATCTAAAATCATAAATCTAGAATCTTATTTTATCTTTGATCTGCGTAAAAACGCTGGTACTGCACCCCAATCATCATCCTCGTCAATTTTTAAATCATTTTTTTGTTCAGGTTGTTCGTTTTTTATCTCTTTTGTCGATTCTTGTGTTTTGACTGAATTTTTTTCTTCTACTTTTGGTGTATTTGAGACCATTGATTGAAAAAGAGATTTTTTAACTGGCATTTCTGAGAAACCTGAAGCGATAACAGTAATCTTAACTTCATTCTTTTTAAGTTTCTCGTCATGAATTGTTCCAAAAATAACTTTTGCATTTGGATCAATTGATTCTGTGATAACTTTAGCAGCATCTTGAATTTCAAAGAGAGTAAGATCATCACCACCAGCAATTGAGAAGAGCACTCCCTTTGCACCATTAATTGAAACTTCAAGTAGTGGGGAATTGATAGCAATCTTTGCAGCCTCTACCGCTCTATTTTCTCCTGATGCTGTACCAACACCCATAAGAGCTGACCCTGCATTTTCTACAACTGTTCTAATATCTGCGAAGTCTATATTTATTGTTCCTGGCGTTGTAATAAGATCTGAAATACCTTCAACTGCTTGTCTTAGAATATCATCACAAATTGCAAATGCCGCTTTTGCTGTTGTATCTTTACTTACCATCGCTAGAAGTCTATCGTTTGGAACCACGATAATAGCATCTACACATTTTCTTAATTCTTCAATTCCTTGTTCAGCGATTTTATTTCTTTGTAAACCTTCAAACATAAAAGGTCTTGTAACAACAGCTATTGTAAGTATGCCGAGTTCTTTCGCTGTCCTTGCAACAATAGGAGCTGCTCCAGAAAATGTCCCTCCACCTTCTCCACCTGCAACAAAAACCATGTCCGCACCTTTCAGAGCTTCTTGAATTTCTTCTTTTGTTTCTTCCGCTGCTCTTTTACCAAGCTCTGGATTCATTCCTGTCCCGAGACCTTTTGTAAGATTTTTCCCGATATGAATTTTCTTTGAAGCATGTGAATGATGAAGATCTTGTGCATCAGTATTTATAGCAATAAACTCAACCCCTTTAACTTTTGAGTTGATCATATGATTGACCGCATTTTTTCCTGAGCCTCCAACACCTAAAACTTTTATTCTGGCAAATGTTTCTATGTCTGGCTTGATTTGTGGCATAACGATTAGCTGTAAGCTTTTAGCTATTAGCTGTTAGTATAAAAACAACTAACAAAACGGCTTTTGCGTTCAGCAAAATTAAACTAAATCCCATTGTAAGTCATGCAACTTCTTCTGGGTGACTAATAAACTTATCAAATTTCTTTAATGTAATTCTAACAGAATAATCGAAAAAAAGAAAAGAGTTGACACAAACATTATTTATGTTCATTTAAGAGTGAAAATTGATAATTAGTAAACAATATTTACTAGCCATTAAAAAAATATTTGATATAATTATTAGTATAAAGTAGTGAAGTGATATTTTAAAATGTTGTGACCCCAGTGAAATAGAATTTATTTTTTTGAAGAAAAATATTTCACGGGGTGATGATTTTTAAAATCGCTTTGCTCGTTAAAAATCATCATGCTAAGAAAAATATCAGTAGGAATAGATGTTGGGACATTTCAGATCAAAGTTGTTGTATCTGAAGAAATTAAAAAAGAAGATGGTTCTTACTGTCCAAAAGTTATAGCTACTGGTTATGCTGAATCAAAAGGAATGAGGCACGGATATATAATAAACTCTGAAGATATTATTAGGTGTTTGAAGATAGCTGTAGATCAGGCAGAAAAAATTGCTAAAATCAAAATTAAAAAAGCTTATATTTCGGTTGGTGGTAGTGGACTCGGTTCAATAATTGGAAAGGGAGCAGTGATGATTTCAAAAGCTGATTCAGAGATTACAGATATGGATGTAAAAAGTGTTTTGTCTATTGCAGAGGAAGATTTATCACAATCTGCAATGATGAATAAAAAAATAATCCATCAAATTCCTATTTCATATAAAATAGATGGACAGCCACTTATGGGAAGACCTGTGGGAATGCACGGAGCAAGACTGGAAGTGAAAGTTCTTTTTGTATATTGTATCGAACAACATTTGGATGATCTTATACAGGCTATTAAAGATGCTGGAATTGAAGTTATGGATGTTATGGCGTCTCCACTTGCAGCAAGTATTGTAAGTTTAAATAAATCACAAAAAATTGCTGGATGTGTTTTGGCAAATATTGGTTCGGAAACAGTTTCTTTGTCAGTGTTTGAAAATAATATTCCGGTTTCTCTTGAGGTATTACCAATCGGTGGAACAGATATTACGAATGATATTGCTCTAGGTTTTAGAATACCAATAGATGAAGCAGAGCATATAAAAATAGGATCTGTAAGCGAAGCACAATATCCAAAAAAGAAATTGGATGAAATAATTATTGCGAGACTTTCAGATATTTTTGAATTAATCGAGTCACATTTAAAGAAGATTGGGAGAAGCGGTCTTTTGCCAGCGGGAATTATTTTAACTGGTGGAAGTTCTGGAATTGAAACAATAGAAGATGTTGCAAGAGCGACATTAAAAATTCCTTCAAAAATTGCTTCAATAGACTTTGCTTCAAATCTAAAAAATAGTCAGATAAAAGATTCTACATGGGCTGTTGCTTACGGACTTTCTATTTGGGGATTAAATAGCGGTGATGATATGCCAGGTCTTGAGATACAAACGAAGGGTTTTTTTGATAAATTGAAAAGTTTGTTTAGGCCGTTCCTTCCATAAAGGCTCGCTCGTTTTCTCTTTTTAAAACCGCGCATAATTTTCTGCTGAAAATTTGCTATTCTCGCGCCGTCGCGCTGCTAAATGATTTTAAAAAGAGAAAACTCGCTCGCTTGTGAGCAGAGCAGAAAAATTCGCCTCCGTAAGGCTTTTAAAACGCTCAGCTTCGCTCGCTAATACCAGAAGACAGATTTTAGATTATAGATTTTAGAATCCCGTTTCTGTCATTCCCGTGCAGACGGGAATCCAGTCTTTAACTTGCAAATATTTTCTGGGGGGGGGTAAAATATAGAGTATTAATAGTTAATGATTAAATTACAATGTCTGAAGAATTAAAACCAACTCAAGATGTTCTAGTCGCTGAAGCAAAAGCCGAAGGACAGAAATTAGAATGGGGACCAGAACAAGGGGGAATGAGCTGGTTTAAAGCTAACGATTTAAAAAGTGAATTAAAAGTTCGTGAAGCATATGTAACAAGAAATAGATATTCAACAGGTATATTAGTTAATTATGATGGTACTTTTACTCCATCTCAAGATGCTACACAAATGAATGGTGGGGATGTTATTTTTGTGCGCGACATCGCCTAAAATTTATAAATAATCTAAATCAAAAATAACCCTTGATTAAGGGTTATTTTTTGTTTCTGTCATCCCGTTGCACCACAAGAGTACTTCCATTTTCTACACTCATTATATTCGTAAGGAAATTAGGTCGCGAACGGGATCCATCTCTGATTCTCCTGGATTCCGGATCAAGTCCGGAATGACGGAGGGAAACCTGCAAATGTATTTAGACGTTGGACAAGAATACTCCTTGTCAAAATAATTTACATATTTTTTCTATATATGCTATTATCACAAACGGAAAGTAGAACGCTCAATTCACAAAAGGAAAGGATCATTGTCATGAGAAATGAGTATCTCAAAGCCGTCTCAAGGAGAAATCAGATTGAAATTGCTCCAACAAGCGGTACTGGTATGATTGCCGGTGCTAGTGATGTATTTACGGGTGGAATTGATCATGAATTTGTGACACACGGGAAGAACGTCAAGGGAAAACCGACGAAGAGGACAAAAGTGCAGGTCTTTCAAATTGTTAAGAAAGGCACCTTCGCTCAAATCCTCGGGGGCTTTGGCGAGAAAAAGGACCGTCTGTGCTTCGAACAAGAACAAATTAAGTTCTTCGTAAGGGACCATACTAAGTGGCTTGCCAAAGACCGTATTGTGACATTCTTTCTATTTAGGGGGAAACACAGAAAATTTTTGGTTGCTCGTGTAGACTGGGATATGGGTAAGCTCGGGGTGGAACCCATCCCTCTGCTTAGCTTTGTCTGGAGCCGTAGGTATCCTAATCGGTTTGTATTTCCACAATTGTGAAATTTTTGTCGTTCAGTCTTAATTTCTTTGGGACTTGGACATTGTGACCCTTCGGTATCTTGCGTATGCAAGCTCTACTGAAGGGTTTTTTTAATTCTGTTATCCTCGCAAATGTAGGAATCCAGGAAAATCAGAACTGGATTCCGGATCAAGTCCGGAATGACAGAGGGAGACTTGCAAATATTTCTGAGGGATTGTTTTTTAATAGTAGATGATGTATTATTTTTTTAGAGATGTGTTCTTATTAACAACAAGGAGGAATCACAAATGAAAAAGTTCAAGGTTTTTTGTGAGAAATTGTTTGAATTTTTGGCACAAATATCACCTTTGGTTACCGCCATCAGTGTTGTGCTGTTCTGTTTATATATGTCCACACTGCTTCATGAGTATGGCCTTATCTTTGCTTTTGTTTTCTTTTTCTGTGCCTTTTGTAACTTGCTTAAGTACAAAATGAGAACTACCAAGTTTTATAGACAGGATTTGGGGAGGTCATGTATTTGGGGTACAATTGGTCTCCTGATTATTATATGGTAATTTCATTCTCATAGGGCGCCGAAGAAATTCGGTGCCTTTTTATATTTCAAAAATTTTTCTATATTTTATTTCCTCTTTTTCCATCTTATCTCCATGATCATATCCGAGGAGATGAACTAGTCCGTGAATGAATAGGAATGCGAGGAAGTTTTCATATTTTCTATCAAATTCTTTTGCCATTTTTTTTGTCTGTGTTAGACAGATAAAAATTTCTCCAGATTTTTTATCAAGTGGAAAGCTTAAAATATCAGTGGGGGAGTTTACATCTCTGTGCTTTTTGTTGAGTTTATGAATTTCTTTTTCATCTATAAAAACTAAACTCAAATCATAATCCTTACCTAAGACTTTTTCTTTCATTAGAACAAAAGACAGACTCGGAAGTCTGCCTTTTGTTTTATTAATTATTGAGAACTTTTTCTGATTAGTATCTATACTTATACTCATACTTAATACTTATACTATTTTTATTTCTTCCTTCTCTCTTCTTTAGGTGTCATTTTACCCATTTTGATAAGCTCTTCAATTTCTGCTTTTCTAGAAATAGAAACGAGTCTGCTTTTCTTCAATTTGTATTGGGAAAGCTTTCTTGTCGCATATCTAATTGATCTTACTTTAGGCAAGATATCCTTGGACCTTTTTTGTAAAACGTCTTAGTAAGCTAACATTACTTTCACTTGCATTTTTGTCTACTTCAATATTTATCATAGTGAGAAGAATAATAACATTTTGTCTAATATAAAGCAACTAAATTAAACGAATATACAAATAAACGAATTTAACAAATCGGTCAACGAATATTATAATCCTGAGGTCGGACTTAAGGATTATCAAGGCGAACAGGTTTCTATAAATCTAGAAAATTAAGATGGATCCCGTTCTGCAACGGGATGACAGAAAAAGATAAGTACACGATACAATTCTGCTCAATAGCGAGCGAAGCTGAGCGTTTTAAAAGCCTTACGGAGGCGAATTTTTAGCAAAAAATTCGCTGAGTAGTGAAAAAATACCGCGACTGGCGGTATTTTTATCGTGCTTTTAAAACGCTCTGCGAGTGATCATTTCAGTTTCCTAATATATCTAGCCAATTCAGTAATTTTAACTGATTCTTGTGTTCTTGTAGAATTTTCTCTTACCATTACAGAATCTTCTAAAAATTCTTTTTTACCCATAATAATTACATATGGTATTTTCATTTTTTCAACAAAAGCAAATTGGCTCCCAAGCTTATCTCTACCAAGCATATGGTAAAGATATATTTGTTCTTTTCTTAACATATCTATAACACCTAGGCTTTTATTTTTTGCTTCATCACCAAGCTGAATATAAAAAACTTTTGGTTTTTCTAGTTTTGATATTTTTTTAATTATCTTCTTTTTATTTAGAAATATTTTTATACCAACTCCGGGAACATCTCTTTTGTGACCAATTTTTTGAGTTAAGCCATCATATCTAAAACCCACCGCTCAAACATCTTTTGTTTCTGAATCTTTTATTTCAAAAATTGTCCCTGAACAATATCTCTTGTCTGGAACTAGGCAATTATTTATTTTATAAGGTATTCCCATCGTCTCAATAAATTCTAGAACATCTTTAAAATGTATCCTACTTTCATCTGATAGGGCACTTATCGAAGTCGGAGCACCTTCCTTTATTTTTCCTTCTTTATCACATTCATCACAATGCAATACATAAAATGAATCTTTTTTAAAATTTTGTCTGCAGTGAGATGATAGGGAATTTAGGTTTTTTCTATAATATGCAGTAAGTTCTTTTGAAAACTTATTCATTGACTCTTTATCACCAATACTATTTATTTCAAGTAAGAAATCCTTATAACCATTTTCCTCTAGTATTGAAATGGCTGTTTTTATAAGCAAGGCTTCTGCGATACTTTTTCCACTGCCAATAATTTCTAGATTAATGGTTGTTTTATTTCTTTCTTTTATTATGTCACTTTCATTTACGAGCATCACGGGCTGTGACATTCCTGACATTTCTTTCTCTGAATATTCTCTAAGTATTGCGATTCTTTCCTCGATAAAATCTTGGGAAAAAAACCAAGGCATCCCATGGCAGTTTCTTGTATAGCTATCCTTAAGAGATAATGCTTTCTGAACATCTTCTTTAGATATTTTTGGTACTTCTATAGGGTTAAAACCATAATATATAGCTGGTTCAGCTTGTTTATTTATTGGAAAAAATTCTATAAATTTATTTTCTTTTTTCTTTTTAGCTTTTTTATTTTTCATTTTTGTATTTGGCTTAAATTTCTTGTTCTTGATTTTTCTACCCGCCAAATTTCATCAGAATGAATTTTAGTCGGGCAAGTATTCAATATTCGACATTCTCTTCTAGTATGCATTATAATTTCCCGGGAAAATAGAAAGTGCGTTTGGCGGGAATAATCTTAAAAGTGTCCTTCCTTTTATATTTTCACCTGATAATGGTCCCCACATTCTTGAGTCAGAACTATTATGTCTGTTGTCTCCCATAACAAAATATTCATTTGGGCCGAGTAAAACTTTTTTGTGGATATTTGAGAAAGCAGATGGAACTAATTTATTTATATAGATGTAAGGTTCTTTTAATTCAAATCCGTCAGTATTTTCTTGATTATAGATTATTACTTTATCACCATCTATTTCAACCATTTCACCTGGTAGACCAATTACTCTTTTAATATAAAAAACAGTTTTGTTTACATCATAATTTGATAGTGCAAGACCCTCTGGTGGAACTCTAAAGACTATAACTTCTCCTCTTTCTGGCTTTTCAAATTTATAGGAGATCTCATCGATTATTACATAATTACCATTATGAAATGTATTGTCCATTGATTCTCCAGATACCACAAACGGCTGTATAATGAAGGTCCTTATTGGTATAACTATAGCTAAACAGATTAAGATAGTACTTGCTGTCTCTTTAATAAGTCTTTTTGTTTCTTGCATATTGGCTATTCTATTCTAAAAAGCCGTTTGACACAAGGAGTAGAAAAATGTTGTAAATGTTGTAGCTGTTTTATCGGAGAGCGATGTCTGAATACCTCGTCTGCGAGGGTGAGGACACGCGCTGTGTTTTAAATAGTGTGCGACCTAATTTTCTTACGAGCATAGCGAGTTTAGAAAATGGAAGTGCCCTTGTGGTAGACTATTCCTATTCCGAAAAAACAGCCATGGTATTGTGTGTCTAATACCTCGCAGCAAAGCTTGCGAGGATAGGACACACAATCTGTTTTAATTGTTGTATTTGTAAAAGGCATTTAGAACCCGCCAAATTTTATCAGAATAAATTTTAGTCGGGCAAGCATTTATAGCTTTCTTTTATTGTAAACAAATTGTGATATAATTTTAGTATTATTATTTATTAATTAAATTTCTATGAATTACATTATCGTTGGTCTTGGAAATCCAGGACAAGAATATGAAGGAACAAGACATAACACTGGAAGAATTGCTGTTGATACTTTTGCAAAAAAAGTTGATATAAATGAATGGACAGAAGATAAAAAAATAAAGTCAGAAACAGCTAAAGGAAAAGTTGGCAAAAATACAGTCTTACTTATTAAGCCAAACACATTTATGAATAAGTCTGGTGACGCACTAAAGTTCAAAGTTCAAAGTCTAAAGTCTAAAGAGCAAATAAGAAAGTTCGCGGAGACACTTGTTGTCGTCCATGATGATCTTGATATCCCTTTTGGAAAGATGAAAATGTCATTTAATAAAAGTTCTGGAGGGCATAGAGGAGTAGAATCAATAATTAAAGCTATTAAAACAGAAGCTTTTATAAGATTGAGAATCGGTATTTCTTCTTCAACCGCAAGTGGTAAAATTAAAAAGCCACAAGGTGAGGAAGAAGTTGAGAAAGCCATTTTGGGTAAGTTTAAACCTAATGAACAAGATACGCTTAAAAAGATAATGAAAAGAGCGAGCGAAGGTTTGGAAGTTCTTGTTTTAGAGGGAAAGGATATTGCGACGGGGAAACTAAATTCGGGAAATTAGGAAGCTTTTAGCTTTTAGTTGGGAGAAAAACAAAAAGTAATTTATATATATGAATAAATATAAAAAAGCATTTACTCTCATAGAACTCCTTATGGTAATTTCTATTATCTCTCTCTTGTCTACTGTAATCTATAGCTACACCTCCGAAACTCGCGCAAAAGCTCGAGATTCTGTTCGCCTTTCTGATATGAAGCAAGTAGGTACAGCAATGCAGATGTATTATCAAGATACAGGAAAGATTCCAACTTCTTTTGGTGATTTAGTTAACAATAACTATCTCCCTTCAATACCACTAGATCCATCGACACACTCAGCATACAATTTTGCTTCCACCCCAGACACAGTGGTTGTTTCTGCTATTTATGAAAATCAATATACTGCTCAAGATGAACCAAAATCAGTTAGCGTTGCAATAGGAGATACTGACATTTCAAATCTTTGTGGTAATGACTTTGACTATCCA
>JAPLZG010000095.1 GCA_026395155.1 Candidatus Tayloriibacteriota bacterium
GGAATGGTGATGACGGAGTCTCTTCAAATGGACAATATGTATCAAAAACATATTATTCTCCAGGAGTAAAAAATGTAACTGTTACAATAATATCAAACAATCAGACAATCTCTAGAACTTGTTCTGTAAATGTTGTAGCTCCAGTTAATCAGGTTCTTTCTTATGTAGAAACAACTAAAGTTCCTCTTACAGCTTCTGTTCTTTTGAGTGATGTTCCTTATACTGGTGCTGGAGATTTAGCTAAGATAATTTCTTTCGTCTTCGGTGTTATTCTTTGGAGTTTATTCATTGCATACTTAATTTGGAGAAAAAAAGCTACTAAAATACAAAAGGTAGTTGTCTCTGGAGTAGAAATTTCTGAAGCACCAAAAGACAATGGTACTAAGAAAATCGAGGTATTTTCAAAAAATATTGAATTAGAAAAACAAGTTATTGAAAGTGTTGAAGACTATGCAAGATCAAATAAAGTTATTCTTTCAAGTAATGCTTCTATAGCTATTGTTAAATTGGCAAAACTCGGTAAAATAAATGCTTCGGAATTTATAAGAAAGATGTCTGGTAGTGATTGGGTTTCAATTGGTGAAAAGGATATAGAAAGATATATTTAATAACTTATAAAGTTAAAACAAATAACTATAACTAAAAACTTTTAACTTAATACAAAAGGCGCGCCCTCCGGGCGCGCCTTTTGTATTAGATAAATCTTACAAAGGTCTGACCTTTGTTCTTGCATATACTCATACTTATACTTTATCCCAAAACTAAAAATCATTCGCCAAATTTGGCGAATGATTTTTTTTGATTTGTTTTATAATGCAACCGCCAAATTTCATCAGAATGAATTTTAGTCGGGCAAGCATTTAATATCTTATTCTATATTCAACATTCAATATTCGACATTCATCCCATTATTCTCTATTTTCTTTTTCCTTCTTAATTTTTTCTATAAATTCCTCCAAAGGCATCTGTCCAAGCTGACCTTTATCTCTACTTTCAACTGTGATTTTATTTACAGCGAGATCTTTATCACCAATAATAACTGTATAAGGAACTCTATTATTTTTTGCATCACGAATCTTTCCACCCATATTTCCTTCATTTGTGTCGCAATCAATTCTTATGCCAAGTTCTTTTAATTCATTACCAATTTTTATTGCAGCTTCATTATGATTTTCTCTGACAGGAACAATTTTAACTTGAATTGGTGAAAGCCAAAGAGGGAAGTTTCCAGCGTAATGTTCAATCATAACCCCCATAAATCTTTCTAGTGATCCTGAAATAGCTCTATGAATAACAACTGGTCTTTCTGATTCTCCTTTTTCGTTTATAAAATGAAGATCAAATCTTTCAGGTAAATTGAAGTCGCACTGTATTGTTGCAAGTTGCCATTCTCTACCTATTGCGTCTTTAAACATAAAATCTAGTTTTGGTCCATAAAATGCTGCTTCACCTTCAACTCTTTTATAATTTAATTTATTTTCCTTCGCTGCTTTTTCAAGTGCGGATTCAGATTTTTCCCAGACTTCATCACTTCCCAAATACATACTTTTGTCATCTCCACGAACAGAAAATCTTACCCAATATCCATTCATCATATTCATTGTCGTGTAGAATTTTTTTATAATTTCTACAATTGTACTGACTTCGTCTCCAATTTGAGAAACTCTGCAAAACAAATGTCCATCATCTTGTGTTATTGAACGCACTCTTGTGAGTCCAGAAAGTTGTCCTGCTTTTTCATACCTATAAACCGTAGCTGGTTCGAAATATCGAACCGGCATATCTCTATAAGAAAATTGATTGTCGCAGAATATTTGCATATGGTGTGGACAATTCATTGGCTTCATAAAGAATTCTTCATCTCCTCCTTTTACTCTGAAAAGTTCTTCACCAAATTTTGCAGCATGACCTGAAGTTTCGTACAATCCTTTTTTTGTAATGTGTGGGGTCCAAACTCTGTCGTATCCTTTGTTTTTATGTAGTTCCCAAAGATAATCTTCAATTTCTTTTCTAACGACCATTCCTTTAGGTTGCATAAGGGGAAGTCCAGCACCGATAAGATCAGAAATTGTAAATAATTTTAATTCTTTTCCAATCTTTCTGTGATCTCTTTTTCTAGCTTCTTCTTGCATTTTTTCAAAAGCTTCCAATTCTTCTTTTGTAGCAAATGCCAAGCCGTAGATTCTTGTAAGCATTTTATTGTTTTCATTTCCTTTCCAGTATGCTCCGGCGATTCTTTCAAGCTTGAAAGACATTCAGCAATGTACAGCTTTGCCTCAGATAGGCTGCAATCGCCCAACGGAATGGACTTCTCGTAAAGGCTACTCAACCCAAGTCGGCTGGCCCGGTCTGCCACTTGCTCGACAATCCAAGGTGGAATATCCCACGGGTCGGATTCGTGTCCCCACGTCTCCGTTAAGTTGTTGAGGTAGTCGAGTTGGGATTGCAGATACTTCCTGAATGCTTTCATTCGTCGATTATCCCGTATTCAACCGCCTTACGACGTAGCCTAACAAGCTGCCTCCTTGCATTGCGATTGTCACGGGCGCTGGTGTAGCACCGGTCGTAGCGCTCTAATTCGCGGAGAGTGGCGTTTACGATTGACA
>JAPLZG010000008.1:0-768 GCA_026395155.1 Candidatus Tayloriibacteriota bacterium
GGATATATCCTGGAGATAGGATACCAGATATGTTTCAGGATGATTCCGAAATAATCTCACATATTTTTGATTATTCCAAGACAAATACACCTAAAAAGTTTATTGAAATAAAAAAACTACTTTTAGACACTATATTACCCACAAAAGGAAAGGCCATTATTTGGACGATTTTTATTTATAATTCTAAAGAACTTCATGAATATCTATATAAACATGAAATCACATCAAAAATGCTAATAGGTGAAATCGAACAATCAAGACGAGAAGAAATAATTGCAAAGTTTAATAATCCTGATAACAAGGATTTTGAAGTGATAATCGCAAACCCGTATGCAGTTTCGGAATCCATCTCTTTACATATGGGATGTCATAACGCTATATATTTAGAAAGAGATTACAATTGTTCAAATTATCTTCAATCTAAGGATCGTATACATAGATATGGTTTACCATCAAATCAAATAACAAACTACTACTATATGATATCCAAAAAATCCATTGATAGTGTAATAAATGATAAATTAGTCATGAAAGTAAAAAGAATGGAAAAAATTATCGATGAAGATATACCTCTTTTTTTTAGAATAAATGACTCAGATGAATCCGATTTAATTAAGGCCCTCATGAACGAATATGATAGAAGAGCTTAGTTCGTACGAAAATCTCGGTTCTCCAAACTATTTTTATAGTCTTTTTAAACAACTATCTCTCTATCATGGGGTTTGGACAAAAACTAATATAGATGATTTTTACTACAACAAAATCGTG
>JAPLZG010000008.1:802-2500 GCA_026395155.1 Candidatus Tayloriibacteriota bacterium
AGAAAAAATAGGAGCAATTTTTATAGAAGATAACGGCAAAATACGACTCAATCCTCTTCTAAATTCTTCTCTTGATAACTTGAGCAGTCTATCGGAAATACTACTAAGCATGATTATTAACACAGCAAAGAAAGATGAAGTATTTTATGAAATTTTTAATCAAGATTATTTATCTTATGATATTGTTCACAACCTTATTCAACTTGAAATTTCTGCAATCCCCTTACGATTTACTGGTTTTCGTCGATTGTTAGTAAATATGGGATTCCTGTCTTTTTCGCCAGATTTAAATATACAAAAGTGGGTCATAAATCCCAAATATAAGAATATGTTTGATTTAGACCTAATGCCTGAAATTAAGAGGAGAAGAATGAGTCTTGCTTCTCTTCAGAAGATGTTAGATTTAAACAAAAAGTTAGGAAATGAAGCAGAGGAATTTATACTTGATTATGAAAAAAAAAGACTTGCCTTAAGTAAAAATTCAATGATGATTAGGCAAATATCTAATTATGATGTTGGGGCTGGTTACGATATTATCTCTTATAATTCTGTCGATTCTAAAGAATACGACAGATTTATAGAGGTAAAATCATTCTCCGGAACACCCAGTTTTCATTGGTCAAGAAATGAAATTGACATTGCTCGTATAAAGAAACAGCACTATTTCCTATATTTAGTAGATAGGGAACATATATCAAAAATGTCATATATTCCGTTAATTATAGAAAATCCATACGAACAAATTATAGAAAAATCATCTACTTGGAATAAGAGAATTGAGGAGTACTTTGTAATGAAAGACTGATATATAATGAGATTAGAAATTTTCATCGATTTGCCTTAATTACCCAATATGCAGACTCACACAAAAGAAGATCAAAATGTAAAGACATGCCCCAAGTGTAAATCGAAAATAGTACTTGAATTTATATATGGTATGTCCACACCAGATGAGGCTGCTAAGTTAGATTCTAATAAATATATTCCAATGGGATGTATTATGCCTCCAAATCCACATAGGTGGTTTTGCAAAAAATGTAGTCATGAATGGGGCGTGCTAATTTCATAGAAAGAATGACTTTAATGGACTATTTTAGCCAGCCTTCTAGAATAATTGGTTTATTGATAATAGTTCCCCATCAAAATATCGGTTAGTTTGCATTGTCCATATACTACTCGTACAATTACGGAATGCGGATTAATGGCTTTGTGAAAGTGCTTATCTCTTTTTGCATCATTTTAGTTACTCTTTTCCTTTTTATCTCCCCTCCTGTGCTGTTCTCTAAACTAGAACGATATTACTACCAAAAAATCAATACTTCAGCCGGAATAATTCATTATGAGAAGCAATACAAAGCCCAGTTAGATTTAGCAGATAGCTACATGGTTGAGGGTAATAAGATTATGGATTCAATAATAGAGGTTAATAGGACAAGCACCAGTGCAAAGGAAACTCAAAAATTTATAGCAGGACAAAGAACCAAGTTGTATGCGCTCTTTGACAAAAGAGAATCAATACTAAACACGATAATTGCAACGGACGATCTTGGATATGAGATATCACTTCCCACATCCCAAAAAGAATTTTATAAAAAAAGAAAGGCGGTTGATGAAAATGAATTGAAGGCATTTCAAGTCTATAGACGAACTAATGACATCCGTATTGATGGGAATAACGTATTCCGAAATTTCTGGGAT
>JAPLZG010000063.1 GCA_026395155.1 Candidatus Tayloriibacteriota bacterium
TTGATATCATATCTAAATAGCTTGTTTTTATTCACGGCCGGCGGTTGCACTCACTAAAGACATTAGTTTTGGAGGTAGCCCCCGCCGGTCATGAGTGAAAAGAATCTTTCCATTTTGGAATTTGAATTGGAATATGAATATTACAGAAAATATAAAAATAAGTGATTTAACTACCTTTAGAACCGGCGGAAACGCACGGTTTTTTTGTGAAGTATTTAATGATGAAGAAATAAAATCTGCTATAGAATTTTCTAGAGAAAAAAATATTCCATTTTTTATTTTTGGTAATGGTTCCAATTTATTATTTTCTGATAAAGATTTTGACGGAATTTTGATAAAAGTATCTTTGAAAGGAATCAAGATAGAATCAGAGGGTGTAAATTTTTCTATTGTAAGTGCTTCATCCGGAGAGGCTTTTGATGATTTGATCAATTTTTCAATAAATAATAATTTGTCTGGATTAGAAAATCTTTGGAACATTCCCGGGACCGTTGGTGCATCAGTAGTACAAAATATTGGTGCGTATGGGACTGAGGCAAAAGATTTTGTTGTTTCGGTTGAGGGGATAGATATTAATACTTTTGAAAAACATTTATTTAAAAATAATGAATGTTGTTTTGGATATAGAGAGAGTGTTTTTAAGAAAAATAATAATATTGTAATAACAAAAGTGTATTTTAAATTAAATAAAAATTTTATTCCAAATTTAAAATATTCTGGGTTGAAAGAAAAATTTGATAATAAGAAAAAAATTACTGCAAAAGAGGTAAAAATTATGGTAGAGAAAATCAGAAAAGAAAAATTGCCTGATTGGAAGGTTCTTGGTACGGCAGGATCTTTTTTTAAGAATCCGATTGTTTCTGCTGATAAATATAATGAAATAAAAGATAAATATCCTGAGTTGCCGGTTTTTAATATTGAAGGAGATTTTGTAAAAATACCTTTAGGATATGTTTTAGATAAGATTTGTAATTTAAAAGGTCATAGGATTGGTAATGCAGGATTTTATGATAAACAGGCGCTTGTAATTGTAAATTATGGAAATGCAAAAGCTGAAGAAATTATTTCTCTATTAAAATTGGCTGAAGAAAAAGTTTTTGAAAAGATTGGAATAAAAATAGAAAGGGAAGTTGAGCTTATTGGATTTTAAGAAAAATTTTAAAAACCCGCTAAAAGGCGTGTTTTTAAAATGCCAGGTTTTCTTTACGGTATAGGTGTCCGCCTCCGCGGACTTCTAAACACAGCTCGCTTTGCTCAACTGAGTACAGTTTCGTAAATCGATCTCCGTTAAAAATTTTTATTTTCAAAACGATAGTTCTAATAGGTTTTATGTTTTTAGATTAGCGAAATCCTATTACCATTTTCACTTACTCTATATTAAACTGTGTAAATATTTTTGAAAATTATTTTAAGGAATTTAAGATGGATCCCGGCCTACGCCGGGATGACAGAGGGGGAGTTTCCATAATTAATTTAAAAATGGTGATATGGATAGAGGTGTAAATTTGTAATTTGTTTTTATTATATTGATAATCGTTTTGTCTTTGCGAACGAAGTGAAGCAAACCATCTTTATAAATACTGGATTGCCACGGGATTACCCTCGCAATGACAAACGAGAAGAGGATTCTGTAATTTTAAATTAAAATTAAAAATAATATTTCAAAATTATTTATTTTTTAAATATTTTTCGAAAGTATTATATTTTTTTAATAAAAAAAGTTATCAACAGTTGAAAAACTATTGTAATATTTTTTCTTTGATGTAAAATTATATGCAGAGAAGGTTTAGTAATTAAATCTAGTGTCGATAACCTGCTAAATTAAAAAAAATAATTTAAAATAACGAGAATAATATAATATATATTTTAAAGCTCGTTTAAAAACTATCATGGCAAAGAAGAAAGTAGCTAAAAAAGCAAAAAAGGTAGCAAAGAAGAAAGGAAAGAAATAAGAAAAGTCAAAAAATAAAACTGCCTCAATCGGCAGTTTTGTTTTTTTGCCACCAGGTTTTCTTTACGGAAATACAGATCACATATAATTTTCTGCTGAAAATTTATGCCGAAGTCTCCCGACACTCGATGCTTCTCGCCCGACTCACTCGCCTTTGCTCGTTCCGTCTTTGAAAAGCTCCAAGCGTTCGCTTTTCAACACTTTGCTTAACTGATTACAGTTTCGCAAACCGATCTCCGTTAACCTTAAAAACCGCCAACCGTAAAGGTTGGCGGTTTTGTTTTTTGTGCTACCCAGTAGTAGATTTTGCCATTAAAATATTTATTATATTTTTATAGTAAATTTAAGTTTTGTTAAATATTCTTGCTCAAATGCAAAAAATAATGTCTTCTTTAAAGACGATGGCAAATTTCACTACTGGGTGCTATTATAAAGTCTATGTTTTTAGAGAAAATATTTGGTAACCGACATGATAAATATGTCAAAATACTTAAACCTATTGTTGAAAAAATTGGTTCTTTTGAGAGTGATCTTAAAAAACTTTCTGACGAGGAACTTAAAAATAAAACTCTTGAATTTAAAAAGAGATTAGGAGTAGGACTCGACGACTCTCAAAGCTCTGACGAGGCGAAGCCCACCTCCACCAAAGGCTACGGCGAGGCGAAGTCCGCCTCCGCTGAAGACAGCTTCGGCGAGGCGAAGGAAACTTTGGATGATATTTTGCCGGAAGCTTTTGCTGTTGTTCGTGAAGCTTCTGTAAGAACTTTAGGTCAGAGACATTTTGATGTCCAACTTATTGGTGGAATTATTTTACATAGAGGAAATATTTCTGAAATGAAAACCGGTGAAGGAAAAACTCTTGTTGCTACGCTTCCCGCATATCTCAACGCTCTTTCTGGAAAAGGAGTTCATATTGTCACTGTAAACGATTATCTTTCGAGAAGAGATGCAGTTTGGATGGGACAAATATATAATGCTCTCGGGCTTTCTGTCGGTGTTATAAATCATGAATCTTCATTTTTATATGATAAAGGTCATACTGAAAATCAAAAATCAAAAATCAAAGATCAAAGATGAATTGGGATCTTTCAAAGTCGTTTATGAATTTTTGAGGCCTTGTACTAGAAAAGAAGCATACCAAGCAGATATTACTTATGGAACAAATAATGAATATGGTTTTGATTATTTGAGAGATAATATTGAGTATGATTTAAAAGACCTCAGACAGAGAGACTATAATTTTGCAGTCGTTGATGAAGTTGACTCTATTTTAATTGATGAAGCCAGAACTCCACTTATTATTTCTGCACCGACTTCAGATTCTGGAAGTCTTTATGGAACTTTTGCTAAAATTGTTCAAAATTTTGTAAAGGATGTTGATTTTACTGTTGATGAAAAACAAAGAGCGATTCAGCTTACTGATGCTGGAATAAATAAAGCAGAAAAAGAATTAAATGTAGAAAATATTTATACTGATGGAGGAATGAAATATGTTCATCATTTAGAAACTGCTATAAGGGCGAAAGCGCTTTTCGAATTGAACAAAGCTTATGTTGTAAAAGATGATGAAATAATTATTGTTGATGAATTTACTGGAAGACTTCAGCCGGGGAGAAGATGGTCTGAGGGGCTTCATCAGGCAATAGAAGCAAAAGAAAATGTTAAGGTTCAAAAAGAATCACGAACTTTTGCATCTATTACATTTCAAAATTATTTTAGAATGTATAGCAAACTTTCTGGTATGACAGGAACAGCACTTACTTCTTCTGAGGAATTTTATAAAGTTTATCATATGGATACTATTCCTGTGCCAACAAATGTTTCAATACAAAGAAAAGATTTAAATGATTTGATTTTTCAAACAGAAAATGGAAAGTTTAAAGCTATTGCTAAAAAAATAAAAGAGCTCAATAAGCTCGGTCAGCCAGTACTTGTTGGAACTGTATCTATTGAAAAAAATGAAGTTCTTTCGGAATATCTTAAAAGAGAGGGAATTGTTCATAATGTTTTAAATGCTAAAAATCACGAAAAAGAGGGAGAAATAATCGCACAGGCCGGAAAGTTTTCTGCTGTAACAGTTGCTACAAATATGGCAGGTAGAGGTGTTGATATTAAACTTGGTGGAGTTCCTTTTAATAAAGATGAATATGAAAAAATAAAATCTTTGGGTGGGCTTGCTGTTTTTGGAACAGAAAGACATGATGCAAGAAGAATCGATAATCAACTTCGAGGAAGAGCTGGAAGACAGGGAGATCCGGGAGTAACACAGTTTTTTGTTTCGATGGAGGATTCTTTGATGAGAGTTTTTGCAAATGATATCGTAAAAAGAATGATGAATAGATTTGGGATTCCAGAAGATCAGCCAGTAGAGAATTCTTTGATTACAAGATCGCTTGAAAATGCACAAACAAAAATAGAAGGTTTTAATTTTGATTCAAGAAAACATGTTTTGGAATATGATGATGTTTTAAATTTCCAGAGAAAAATTGTCTATGAGAGAAGAAGAAAAATTTTGCTCGGTGATGCTCTGATGATTAAAAATAAACTTGATGAAATTATTTCTGGAGAGGAAGAAAATAAAATTATTGAAGAAAAAATTAAACAGTTTGGAGAAGTTGAATTTTATAGAATTGTTAGAATAATAATGCTTCAAGCGATAGATATGTTTTGGGTTGATCATCTCGAGATGATGGATTATTTAAGAGGAAGTGTAAATTTACGTGCTTATGGTCAGAGAGATCCTCTTGTTGAATATAAAAGAGAAGGTTTGAAATTATTTAAAGAAATGCAGGAGGCGATAAATGATCAGATTTTTAAGCTTATTCCGCACATTGGTGCTGGTGCTTTTGTAGCTGAGGAAGAAAAATTAAAAGAAACTCAAAAACATATGAAGGTTGCTGGGGCAGAAGGAGTCTCTGATTCAAGTCATGCAAGCGCTACAAAATCAAAAAATGAGGCAGGGAGGAATGATCCTTGTCCTTGTGGAAGTGGAAAAAAATATAAGCATTGTCACGGAAAGGGTGTATGAAATTTTAACAGAAAGAGTTTGGTCTGTTAACAAAACTAAATAATATGAGTGAGAAAAATAATTATTATGATAATTTTCACTAAGATAATAATATAATTATGGAAACTATTAATAATGAATCATTGCATTTAGATGAAACAGATGAAGAAGTCTTTCAGGGTTATGTAGAAGATTTAAAATTAACTCCTGAGAGTTTTGAAAAGAAAATTTTAGATATTGGTGCAGGATCTGCACAATTTGCTAAATGGGCAAGTGAACACGAAATAAGTAATAATATATTTAGTTTAGAGCCCTTCAAAGAAAATATTCCTGAGGGGAATAAAAATATAGTTGGTGTGGCGGAGTCGCTCCCTTTTGACGATGAATCATTTGATTTAGTTGTGTCTAAGGCTGCTATTCCAAACATATATCTTGCAGAAGGAAGTCCAGAAGAAATTCTAAGAAAAGTTACTAGTAGTTTTCATGAGATGATAAGAGTTTTAAAACCCAGAGGAGAAATTCGTCTTGCTAGAGTATTATTTGGTAATATTTATGAACCACAAATAATTTTATCTTCGATTGTACAAAAAGTATTACAAGATTTGGTAAACAATAATAATATAGAAATAGAAAAAATTCGAACTCCTTCAGATGATACCTATGAGTATAATGGACATGTAAAAACGGGACTTTTGGCTGAAGCGTATTTAATTATTATTCATAAAAACGTATAAGCAGTGTCACGGGCAATAAAAAACTATGATATATAAGAAACTTCCCCAAAAATTTCAGCCTAGATTTGAGGTTGTGAGTTGTTATATTGAACATAATAATAAAATACTTCTTTTGCATCGTCATAAAAATAAGTCTGAAGGAGATAAGTGGGGTGTTCCTGCTGGTAAAATAGATTCTGGAGAAAGTGAAATGGAGGCAGTAATTAGAGAGATTAGAGAAGAAACAGGTCAAAAATTTCTTTCATCAGAATTGAAATATTTAACAAAAGTATATGTAAAATATCCAGAATATCATTTTATATATCACATGTTTCATATTAAGATTGATAAACAACCAAAAGTCAGACTGAGTACAGAAGAACATAAAACATATAAATGGTTATTACCAAATGAAGCCTTGAAATTAAATCTTGTCAGAGAACTAGATAGATGTATTAAAATGTTCTACTAAAAAAAAAGGAAAATAGTATTACACTGCAAGTCGGCGTTAAAATTCTTCTTAAAAACAAAGAGGGGAAATATTTGTTATTGAAAAGATCTATTTTAAAATATCCGGAAGTAAAATCTAGATGGGATATTGTTGGAGGGAGAATTAATGCGGGAGTTTCTTTAATTGAAAATCTTAAGAGAGAAATTTTTGAAGAAACAAATTTAAAACTTGTCGGAGCACCTAAACTTATTTATGCGCAGGATATTTTGAGAAAAGTTGGGCATCATGTAGTCCGTCTTACTTATATCGGGGAATCAAAAGGAAAAATTAAACTAGATAAAGAAGAAAATGATATATACGAATGGTTTAGTTTGAAGGAATTAAAAAAATTAAAAGATATTGATATTTATTTGAAGGAAGTATTGAAAAATAATTTAATCTGATAGCGTGTGTATTTGTTCAATGATTAGATATCCTCTGATGCTCTGCATCGGTACACATTATTTTGTATTTTGTCTTTGCGAGTTGAAATTTGGGTAAGGGACCCAAATGAAAGACCTTGAACGTTTTGTATTCAAAATGTGAAAGGTGTACTG
>JAPLZG010000027.1 GCA_026395155.1 Candidatus Tayloriibacteriota bacterium
GATTTTCGCGGAGCGAAAATCCCTTTAATTTTTTGCTAACAGCTAACAACTAAAAGCTAATTAAGTTTGCGAATATTTTTTAATATGATAATATTTATGAAGAGTCCGCCTTCACTTATGAAAGTTATGGCGAGATGAAGCAGTATTTTATAAATTACTGGTCGAAATTACTGCAAGATAATCAGAATTAAAAAAGAAACCTTAATCCGCTAGAATCGGATGGGTGAGAAATATAATGGAAAACGACACAAAATTTTTAGAATTCGTAATCAAGTCTTTAGTTGATGTTCCTGATAAAGTAAAAATTATTAGAACGGTTGATGAAATGGGTGTATTACTTACTCTTACTGTAGACAATGTCGATATGGGCAAAGTTATCGGAAGAGCGGGAAATACTGCAAAAGCTATTAGAACTCTTTTGAGAGTTGTTGGTATGAAAAATAATTCAAGAGTAAATCTTAAAATTAATGAACCAGAAGGTTCAGAACCAAGAGTTTACCCTTCAGCAACACCAAACACTTCAAAAACAGTTGATGAAGCGATGGCAGACCTTAAATTATAAAGAAAGTTATTAGCTTTTAGCTACTAGCTGTTAGAAAATACAAAAGACGGCACCGTACGGTGCCGTCTTTTGTATTTGTGGCATATACACATCTACTCTATAGCGTAGATGCGTATTAATTTATCTGATTATTGTTTTCCGAATAAGATTTAGCTAATTTAAAAGTTTTCAATTTGTCTCTTAATCCTATCGATTTTACATAATCAATAAAATCTTTTGGTAGGGGAGATGGACCAACCCAAACGCTTCTTTGAATCATAATAAAACAGATTGTGTGTCATATCCTCGCAGCAAAGCTGACGAGGTATTAGACACACANNGTAGGGGAGATGGACCAACCCAAACGATTCTTTGAATCATAATAAAACAGATTGTGTGTCATATCCTCGCAGCAAAGCTGACGAGGTATTAGACACACAATACCACGGCTGTTTTTTTGGAATAGGAATAGTCCACCGACTATTCAGAACACAGCGCGTGTCCTCAACCTCGCAGTCAAACTGACGAGGTATTCGGACATCGCTCACCAATAAAATTGAACTTCTTTAAATGGCGACGAAACCAATCTCTTTCTTTTTTCTTTTCTTCTGGAATGTCATAAATGACTATTAAATTTTTGGGTGAATTTTTATCTAAATTAGATAAAAAAGTACTATTAAAAATTCTCTTAGTATGATTTGATTTCGGTATTTTATGAGTTAAGTTTAATATTGGAAAACCAAGAGAATTTACTTGAACACCTTTATAAAATCTTTTTTTCGTCATATATGACTATTATAACCCAACTACTCAATTACGCTATAGCTGAATTGAGGGTTAATTTTACATATATAAAATATATATTGATTAATATTTATCAATTCAGCTATAGCGTAATTGAGAATTTTAATTATATTTATAACAATTATCATAATAAAATAATTTTACACCTTTAGTTATTCAATTCAGCTATAGCGTAATTGAGAATGTTGATTGAATTAATGTTTAAGCGGTAAATTCTCTACCGAAATGCAATCGCTTCTGATAATGAAATACTAGGAACTCCTTTTATAATACCTCTTTCCAAAGCAACTTCATAGGCATTTTTATAATTCAATGATTTACGATATTTATTGTTGAGTAAATGAAGTT
>JAPLZG010000028.1 GCA_026395155.1 Candidatus Tayloriibacteriota bacterium
AGATATTAAAGAAGCTTGGAAACTACAAAACAACCATTTACCTTTCAATACTTAGCTTAGTCTCCTTATTGGGGCTTTCATTCTTTAAGAATGTTTATGTTGTTTTGATTTGTTTTGTAATTACATATGTTACAGCAGTAATGATTAGTTTTTGCCTTGATATTTTTGTCGAACATCATTCAACAGATGGAGAAACAGGAAATATTAGAAGTTATTATCTAACAGGAATAAATATCGCATGGCTTATTTCTCCTTGGCTTTCAGGATTAATTTTAGGCGCGGAGTCATATTCTAGAGTATATTTTGTTTCTGCATTAGTTATGTTCCCTATACTTTTAATGATCTCTTATAATTTAAGAGATTTTAAAGATCAGGAATATAGAGAATTTAAATTATTGTCTACAATCAAAGAAATATGGAAGAAAAAGGATATTAGATGTATTTTGGTTTCAAATTTTTTATTAAGTTTCTTTTTTGCTTGGATGGTAATTTATACTCCCATTTATCTTTTTAAATATGTTGGGTTTAATTGGCAGGAGATAGGGCTTATTTTTACTATGATGCTTTTTCCTTTTGTCTTAATACAAATACCTCTTGGAAAACTCGCTGATAAATATTTGGGAGAGAAGGAAATGCTTACTATTGGCTTTTTAATAATGGCAATATCAACCGCTTTTATCCCTTTTATTTCTGGAAAGGATTTTTGGGTTTGGGGGATTTTACTTCTAATAACAAGGATCGGAGCAGCGATTGTTGAAATAATGTCAGAAACATATTTCTTTAAGAAAATAAGTGATAAAAATGTTAATTTAATAAGTGTTTTTAGATCAATGAGTTCTTTTGCTTATATAATTTCACCGATTATTGCCACGGTCTTTTTTTGTTTCTTGCCATTCAAATATATATTTTTTGTTTTAGCATTTCTAATGCTTTTTGGTTTGAGATACAGCTTGGCGATTAAGGATACGAAATAGGGGAGAATATCGAATTTTGAATGTAGAATATAGTATGTAAATACAAAAGGGAATTTTTGCGGAGCAAAAATTCCCTTTTGTATTTTCCTAAAAGCTAAAAGCTAACAGCTAATAGCTAAAAACTATACCCCTATTACAACGGGTATCACCATCGGTTTTTTAGCTGTTTGCTGGAATAAATATCTGCTTACATTGTCAGTAATCTGTTCTTTGAGCATATCAAAGTTTATAGGATTACCATGTGCACCTTCTTCAACAGTTTTCTTAATTAAAAATCTTGTATGTTTTAGTAAATCTTGAGATTCTCTTAAATAAACAAAACCTCTTGAAATAATGTCTGGAGATTTTCTAAGTTTTCCAGTTGCTGTGTCTATACTTGCTATAATTACAAACATTCCATCTTGAGCAAGCATTTGTCTATCACGAATAACAACTTCCTGCACATCTCCAATTGAGAAACCATCCACCATCACAATTCCAGAAGGAGCCTTTTCTTTTAGGACTTTTATTTTTGCTCCATTATCTACGATTTCCACGATACTACCATTGTCTGGAACAATAATATTTTCTCTTGGTGTGCCTATAGATGCAGAAAGTTCACCATTTATTTTAAGCATATAGTGATTACCGTGAACTGGCATAAAAAACTTATAGGGTATTTGTCTATGAATCCATTCAAGTTCGCCTCTTTTTCCGTGCCCTCCAGCATGAACATCACTATCAAGATAGGTAATTATTTTTGAATCATGTCTGTAAAGATTATCCTTAAGTGCCACGACAGCTCTTTCATTTCCAGGAATAATTGATGATGAAAGAATTACGGTATCTGATTTGTTAAGCTTGATGTATTTATGCGTATTGTTCGATATTCTCATAAGTGCTGCAAATTCTTCTCCTTGAGCACCAGTAGAAAGAACCATAATTTTATGTGGCGGATAGTCTGCAATACTTTCTACAGGAATTATGTTTTTACCATCTGCAAGTTTGAGAAATTTAATAACTTCAACATTATTTTTCATACTTCTACCTTCAATCACAAGTTTTTTGCCATACTTTTCTGCCATATTTATGAATTTTATTATTCTTTCGACTTGTGAGGCAAAAGTAGCAATAACTATTCTTCCAGGAACATCTTTTACTATTTTATCTATTGTATTGATAACTACATCTTCAGAAATAGTCCAACCAGGCTTTTCAACTCCAGTTGAATCCATCATAAGAAGTAAAATTTTTCTATCTTTTAGGAATTTATATTGTTCAAATTCTTCTGCTGTTGGTACTCCATCAACACTATCAACCCTATCATCTCCAGTGGCTACAATATCTCCAATAGGGGTTGCTATAACAACTCCAGTTGAATCTGGGATCGAATGAGTAATTCCAAAGAATTTTATTTTCAAATTTTGGGTTATTGGAAGAAAATCTGTATTTTTATCTACAATTTTCAAATTTAATTCTGGAAGATGTGGGTATTCTGTTTGTCTTTTCTTTATTAAAAGTGCTCCAAATTCTCTTGTATAAATAGGTGGATTTCCAAGAGCTTCCATTGTAAAAGGTATTCCTCCAATATGGTCCAAGTGTCCATGTGTGACCACAAGAGCGCGTATTTTACCTTTTCTGGTTTCAAGATACTTGGTATTTGGAAGCATATAGTCTATTCCAGGTGTATCTTCTGTTTTAAATTGTATTCCAGAATCTATGACAATAATATCATCGCCGTATTCAATGGCTGTCATATTTTTTCCGACTTCTTCTACTCCACCAAGTGGAACGATTCTGATATTACCGGGAGTTAGTGGGGGAATAACTTGTTCTCTCTTTAGGGCAGATTCTGAGGTGACTTTTCTCATTGTTGTCGGACCATTTTTGGAATTATTTTTAGGATAATTCGAAGAATGTTGATGTTGTCTACCATGCACAGTTCCTCCTGTTCCTTTTCTAACAAAAACAAGTTTTTTCTTTGGTTCTATCTTCCCATCAATATTTTGTATATCAGTTGTCTTAGGGGTGTTTAAATTTATTTGACTTGTTTCCACAGTAAAAGTCTTTGTATTTCTTGGAATAATGTGTACTTTGTGTGTATTTGAGATTCTAGGTCCGAATCTTTTTTTGTCGTGAAAATTGTTATTTTGATCTATCATTTTGTTTACCCTATAAAGTTTTAATTTTTAATAATGCGACTTTTAAATTCTTACTCTAATAAACCAGCCGTGTTTCAATAAATTACTATGTGATTTCTGGGAAAAACTTTATTGGGTTTACCCGAGAAAATTTTTACTAATAAAAAGTTATTTGCGACTTTTTTCATAATAACCTTTGTTGATTTTGTTTCCATATATTTTATGTAATTACCTTCCTTAATAACTTTTTTGCATTATGCAATCTTAATCTTTACTCTCAGTAAATTATAAACATCTTAATAAACTAACATCATTAAATCACTGAGTGTGTTGCATAATGCGTTAGCAAGAGCTTTATTGGGTTTACCCTATAAATCTTTTACTAATAAAAAAGTTGGACAAAACTTTCTTTATATAATTTCTACCATAACCTGTTTTCATAAATTTTTCACGATTATATGCGTCGATACTATTTATATATGCTTCATAATATATTAGTACAAATGGGGCTCGTTTTGCTGTAGAACCAACTTTTTTGGCATTATGCAATATTACTCTTGCTTTTAAATCTTTCGTGCAACCTACATACAAATCTTTATCCTTCTTACTCTTTAATACATAAACATATTGCATAATGTGTTAGTAAAAAACTTTAGCGGGTTCACCCGAGAAAATTTTTACTAATAAAAATTGTTTGTTTCCACTTTGTGTTTAGCATTATTATGTAATTAGGTTAAATTTTATACTTTAATTTGATAAATTAATTTTTAACAAACATAAATTTTATACTTTAATTTGATAAATTAATTTTTAACAAACATTAGTAAAAACTTTAGCGGGTTCACCCGAGAAAATTTTTACTAATAAAAATTGTTTGTTTCCACTTTGTGTTTAGCATTATTATGTAATTAGGTTAAATTTTATACTTTAATTTGATAAATTAATTTTTAACAAACATTAGTAAAAACTTTAGCGGGTGAATTGAAATATTTTCCAAAGATTATTAGTTTCTATATACCAATTATTAATATTTAGAAATCTTTCAAATGGCATAGCTACTGTCTGTATTGATAAACCATAAACTTTATTTGGAACAATATATATAAACTCCGGTGAATATAAGAATATTGCTGGTATGTCTTTTTGAATTTCTGTTTCAAAAGAAATGTAATCTGATATTCTTTTTTCTTGATCCATTGTTTTTCTTGCGCTTTCGAGTATTGTGTCAACTTTACTGTTTGCATACATTGAAATGTTTAGACCAGGATCATTTCTTTGTGATGAATGCCAGAAAGCAAAGAGATCCATATCTCTACCAACAACTTCTCCATAAAGTAATGCTTCAAATTTCCTTGGTCTTATAATGTTTTGCTGTAAATCACCAAATTCAAATTGTTTTATATCAACTTTTGCTCCTAATTTTTCCCAATCTTCTTTAATTAATTCAGCTGTCTTAACTAAGTTCGGACTATTAAGTGTGGAGATTGATATTTCTAATTGAATAGTTTTTTTCTTATCGATTTTCTTTTCCCAGACGCCTGTCCCCGTATTTTTTATCCAACCCCCCTTCGATAGGGTACTTGACGCCTTATCCAAATCGAACTTTTGCTCATTAGCACTATCGGTGTCAATAAGTCCTTTCGGGATCGGTCCATATAGCGGATCTCCATAACCACTAAGGACTTCATCGACGATCTTTTGTCTATCTATAGCAATATTAAGAGCTTGTCTTACTTCTTTATTTGCGATTATTTCTGATTGATTTTCATTGAAAAATACGGCGAAGACTCTAGGTAATGGTGTTGTTTTGATTGTTGCATTGTTTTGTAATTTCAATTCAGCAATTTTTTCAGGTGTAATTGAGTTTAAAGTCTCAATATCACCTTTGTTGTATCCATCTATCAATGCCTTTTCATCTGAATAGAAATTAATAATAAGCTTGTCAATAAAGGGCTTGCCAAAAATATATTTATTAAAAGGGATGAGCTCATAATATGTTGGAATAAGAAGCATTTTCTTTTGAAGTGTCTGCATCTTATTAATTTTATATGGGCCAGATCCTATTGGTTCTACATTATATTGACTGAGTGAAAATTGATCAGCATTTAGATCTCCCCAAAGATGTTTTGGTAGAATACCTATTGTAAGGTTTTGTAAAAAAGGGAAGTATGGTTTTTTAAGGGTAAAGACAATTTGTTTTTCATTTATCTTCTCAACTTTTACATCATAAAAATTTGGCCTTTTTGGACTTTTAATTGTGCTGTCTTGGATTTTTTCGATTGTAAATAAAATATCATCAGTTGTTAGTTTTACCCCATCTTGAAAATAAATATTATCTTTTAGTGTAAAAGTGTATTCTAATCCATCTTCTGAAATTTGATAACTTTCTGCCATATCTGTAGCTATTGAATTATCCGGCATTGTTTTCATTAGACCGGAATAAACAAGAGAAGTAAGGTCGTGATCAACATCAGATATTGCAAGAACGGGATTCACAAATCTAGGTGATCCTATTATCCCTTCTTTTAAAGTTCCTCCATTTGTTGGAACCTGAATCAAGAAAGATTTGTTGGCTTGGTTTAGAATATTTAGGCCAGAAATAATAAAAACAGTACAAAGAAAAAAGAAAGTAACTTTTTCAGAAATACTAAACTTTTCTATTGTCTTTGAGAGTTTTTTAAAGAACTCTATTTCCCATTTTAAATTGAGAAAATTTTTAATTTTTTGTTTAAACACTGTAAAAAATTGACTATTAATTTATAATTTTTATTTAAAATGAGTTTTCAGAAAAATAAAACAACATCCTGAAACTACAATACTTAATTCACTAGAAACAAAAAGTTGCTTTAATTTTACCAAGAGTTTAAAAGTAAAGCAATTTTATTTATTTTAAAAATAATGCAAGAATTGCAGAAATAACGAAAAGTATTATCAAGACAATTGCACTGTTAAATATAACTTTTTCAAAACCCCTTCTTGAGTGGTATGCATTGTTCCAGTTGTCATTTCCCCCGAAGGCTCCACCGGCACTATTTTCTGATCTTTGTATTAAAATACAGCCGACGATAAGAATCGCAAGTATTATTTGAATATATGGCAAAACTGAAATCAAAGTTGTCATTACTAGAGTATTATAGCAAAAACTAAGAAAAACGCAACTGCCGTACCTCTTCCAGAGGTTCCAACTTTTCCCCGCCTTAGTTAAGGAGGTGTGGCATTCTGATGATAGGGTGGTTGTGTTTCACTTTTTATGCAGTCAAATGGATACGAATAAGATAGAAGAAAAGTTGTAATTGTTGTAGATGCTTGCCCGACTAAAATTCATTCTGATGAAATTTGGTGGGTTGTAATTGTGGAAGCCGAATTTTGCTTTGCAAAATTCGGCTTCTGTCAACCGAGGAGACTTGGCGACGCCTGCCCGACTACATTCAGGCGGGTGGCAATCCATCATCATTTCAAGGTATTTAGTTATTTATTTGATAACATAAATTAATAATAATCAATGTTTACAACTTTTTTAAAAACAATGGTAAATTCTACTACCGGGTGGTATAATCTTCTGAAGGGCAAAATTCGATTGCCTTTAATTAAATTAACTCGTCGTCACTTATAATAGTTATGGCGAGGCAAAAAAATGACAGGATATATAGTTTTAGGGTTATTAGTAGTGTTGGTAGTGTGGCTTATTTTTTCTTACAATAAATTTGTAACTTTAATAAATAGGGCAAAAGAAGCTTGGGCAGATATTGATGTACAACTAAAGAGAAGATATGATCTTATTCCGAATCTTGTTAATACAGTCAAGGGATATGCTACACATGAAAGTGAGGCTTTTGAAAATGTTACAAAAGCAAGAGCTGCTGCTAGGGGTGCACAAAATATTGTTGATAAAGGTAAAACAGAGAATATGTTAGTTAGCGCTTTGAAGTCTGTTTTTGCTGTTGCTGAAGCTTATCCAGATCTTAAAGCAAATCAAAACTTTCTTTCACTTCAAACAGAACTTACGGATACGGAAGATAAGATTCAAGCATCTAGAAGATTTTACAACGGTAATGTTAGAGACTTAAATATTGCAGTCGATTCTTTCCCAAGTAATTTGGTTTCAAAAGTATTTCATTTTGTAAAGATGGAGCTTTTCACTCTTGATGAATCTGAGGCTGCTGCAAAAAAACCAGTAGAGGTTAAATTCTAAGAGTTGTAATTGTTTTAGTTGTTAGAAATGTTCTAATTGCCAGAATATTATTATCAAAATGTCTGGAAAATTTCAAAAATATCGTTTTGAAGATTTGGAAGTGTGGCAGATAAGTATGAAAATTGTTCATGAATGTTATTTATTAACTAAAAAATTTCCTAAAAATGAAGTATTTGCTCTTTCTGATCAGTTGCAAAGAGCATCTACATCGATTTGTTTAAATATTGCGGAAGGCTCTGGTCAACCAACAACAAAAGGATTTTCTGTATATATCCAACGTTCAAAATCTTCTGCTTTAGAATGTGTAGCTTGTATTAAGATTGCTTTACAGGAGAATTTTATCAGCAATTCTGATGTAGAAAAGATTTCACCATTA